>NZ_JAODYT010000090.1:0-14617 GCF_029834875.1 Pseudomonas sp. GD04158
GGCAGCCGCGGTCAGGCGCGGCAGGGCGGTGTCCAGCACGCGGGTCAGCAGCAGGCTGTCGAACAGGGCCTCGCCCAGCTCGTCGGCCATCGCCTCGCGGGCCAGTTGGTAGGTCAGCTGATTGAACAGGGTGGCGGCCACTGAATCGAGCGGGTGATCGCCATTCCACTCGGCCAGCAGCTGCACCAGCGCGCGCTCCTGATCGTCTGCGGCGGCGTCGCGCAACTCGTCCAGCAGCGGTGCCAGCAGGCGCGGGCCATAGCCGGTGCCGGGGTCGAGCTGCAGCGCCTGGCTGTTTTCCAGGTCCCATTTCACCGCGGCGTCGCCGAGGCGCTGGTTCAGGCGCTGGCCGCGGTCGGGCAGGTTGTAGTAGCCGGGAATCTCGATGCCGCTGGCGGGTACCGGCTGGTAGTTGGCCGAGAGGATGTAGCCGCGCGCCGGGTTCTCTTCCTGCGGGTTGGCGCTGAACGGATGCCAGCCGGGTTTCTCCGCTTCGCCGCTGGCGCCGTCGAGGATGAAGTTCGGATTGACTCCGGCGGGGCGCAGCGGCAGCCGGGCCGCCGCCCACCAGCCGATGTCGCCGCTGGCGTTGGCCCAGACCACGTTGAGCCCGGGCGCTTCGATCTTCTGCGCGGCGGCGCGGGCCTTGTCCAGGCTGTCGGCGCGGTTCAGCTGGTAGAAGGCGTCGAGAATCGGGTTGTCGGTTTCCAGAAAGGCCCACCACAGGGCGATCGGCGTGCTGCCGGCGTTCTCGCCCAGGGCATCGTTTATCAGCGGGCCGTGCGGCGAGCGGCGCAGAGTCAGCTGCACCGGCTCGCCGTCCTTGACCTCGATGGTTTCGCTGCGGCTTTGCAGGTCCACCCAGCGGCCCTGATACCAGACCTGGGCGGGGTTGTTCGGGTTGACCCGCTCGGCGATCAGGTCGACGTCATCGTTCTGGAACATGGTCAGGCTCCAGGCGAAGTCGCGGTTGTGCCCCAGCGAGGCGACCGGGTTGAGCGCCTGGTGGTAGCCGTACAGCTCGAAGCCGGGCGCCTGCAGATGTGCCTCGTACCACACCGCCGGTACGGCGAAGCGGATGTGCGGGTCGCCGGCCAGCAACGGCTTGCCGCTGGCGGTGCGGTTGCCGGCGACAGCCCAGGCGTTGCTGCCTTCGAACTGCGGCAGTCCGCTGCCCTGCAGCGCCGCGTGGCTGAGGCGGGCGATGGCGGCCAGGTCCTGCCAGTCGCCATCGGCGAGCGCGGGGCCGACCACGCCCTGCGGATGCCAGTCGAGGTCGAACACCTCGAGGTAATCGGCGCCGAGCTGGTCGCGCACGTGGGTCAGCAGCGGCTCGGTACGGAAGGCGGCGGCGAAACTGTAGGCCATGTAGCCGGCCACGCTGAGGGTGTCGGCGACGCTGAAGGGGCGCGGCTCGATGCCCAGCAGGTCGAACTCCAGCGGCAGGGGGCGGCTGGTCTGGTACTGGTTGATGCCGTCGAGGTAGGCCAGCAGGGCACGGCCGGCCGGGCTGTCGCGGTCAAGGCGGGTGGCGTACTCGTCGGCATGGGCGCGGATGCCCAGGGTGCGGAACAGGCGGTCGGTGGCCACCAGCTTCTCGCCGAGCACCTCGGCCAGCTCGCCTCGGGCCAGGCGCCGGAGGATTTCCATCTGGAACAGGCGGTCCTGGGCGTGCACATAGCCCAGGGCGCGGTACAGGTCGGCTTCGTGCTCGGCGCGGATGTGCGGTACACCACGCTCGTCGTAGCGCACGGTGACCGGCGCCTGCAGCTGGTCGAGGCGAAGCTCGCCGTCGCGCAGTGGCTGTTTGCCGTGCAGATACCAGCCCAGGCCGCCGCCAGTGACGGCGACCAGCAGGGCAACGGCAGTCAGGGTGCGTTTCATTGCCAATCCTTGTTGTTATCGTCGCGCTGCATTGTGCGCAGGCGGCCGGCGCACGACATTGACCAAATGCCGCGCGGCTGAAAGTCTATGGTCAATAGCCGCCGAGAACCGCCATGGCCGATAGCGAATTCGTTGCCCTGACCCATTCCTCCACCCTGCGTCGCCTGCTCTACGAGGCGCTGACCGCCCTGGGACTGGACCCCACCGACACCTATCGGCGCGCCTATGCCGGCGCGGCGCTGGCCGCGCCGCTGCTGGAGGCGCGAGAGGACCACGACAGCGCCCCGCGCTTCTGGCAGGCGCTGGAAGGCATCAGCGGCGACGTCGACATCGGTCTGCACCTGGGGGAGGTGATGCAGCCGCGTCCGATGGACGTGGTCGGTTACCTGCTGCTGGCGGCGCGGGATCTGCGCCAGGGTCTGCAGGCCTTCGTGCGCTTCCAGCACATACTGTCCGGTGGTTTCGCCGCCCGTCTGGAGGAGCAGGGCGAGCAGGCGCGGCTGATCATCGACCTCAACTACCGCGGGGTTGGCTCGCTGCGCCAGCAGATGGAATGCCTGGCCGTGCTGCTGGCGAAGATTCTCGCCGCAGCCGCTGGCGAGCTGCCCCTGCTGGGCGTCGATTTTCGCCACCACGCGCCGCGCCGGCTTGCCGAGCACCGGCGCCTGCTGGGTGTCGAGCCGCGTTTCGCCCAGCCGCACGATGCGCTGATCCTGCCGCGCGCGATGCTCGCTCGGCCGTCGCGCAGCGCCAGCCCCAGGCTGTTCGAGGTGCTCAGTGCAGAGGCCGAGAAGCAGTTGGCCGAGCTGGTGGAGAACCAGTTGCTGGCTCGGGTGCGCTACTGGCTGGAGCTGAATCTCGGCTCTGCGCCCTGCACCCTGGAGCACTGTGCATCGGCGTTGGGCAGTAGACGCGGCGCCCTGCAGAAGGCGCTGAGCGAGCAGGGCAGCAGTTTTCGCGCCCTGCACGACGAAGTGCGTCGCTTGCGCGCGCTGCGTCTGCTGGATCAGGGGCTGGGGGTGCGTGAGGTGGCGCGCGCCTGTGGATTCGCCGAGCTGTCGCCGTTCTACCGCGCCTTTCGCCGCTGGCAGGGCGGCACGCCGCGAGGTCTGGCGCCGCGTCACGGTTCGCATGGAGCGTGAAGGGCATGCCGCGCGGGCGCCGTATCCGCTGACAGATCCGCTGCCCGGGTTGCGGCGCTATCCCACTGCAATCGCGGCTCGCGGTTCAGCCGTCGCTCGGCTGGGCCCATTCGCAGAAGCAACCGACCGCCAGGGTATTGCTGGCATCGACCGTGCGGCCTTCGGCCAGCGCTTCGAGTATCGGCTCGATGAAGCTGTTGCTCGAATTGCACACCAGCCCTTCGCTGTAGGGGCCGAAGTAGGCCAGCCGGCCTTGCCGGTCCCAGATCGCGACGGCGGGGCTGGCGGGCAGGTCGGCACTGCCGGGCATCGACTCGATCGGCTGCAGCGCCGCCAGTTCGGGCGGCAGCCTGCCCTTGCCGCCAGGCTTCTGCACGACGTGAAAGGTAACGCCCTGCGGCGCATAGCGCTGCACCAGCTCGGCCAGGTGCTGCTGATTGCCGACATTGCACGGGCAGGCCGGGTCCCAGAAATGCACCAGGCGTATGGCGCCGGGGCCCGCGATTGCCTCCGGCAGGCGCAGCTCGGCGCCGGAGAACACCGCCGCACGCTCGTCAAAGGTGCGCATATAGCGCGTCTCGAACCAGCGATAGGCCAGCAGCATGCCGACCAGCCAGGCCAGGGCGAGCAGCGCGATGAGCAGATTCTTGCGCGAAAGACGGAGCATGGTAGGCGCCGGGCGGAAAAGGGCGTGTAGCTTGCCACGATGCGCCTGGCAGCTGAATATCGCAGCCATCGCTGCCATACCGTCACAATCTGCCCTTTGCCCTATGGAAAGCCCCATGTCAGAGCCCTTTCAGCCCGAGCAACTGCGCCCTCTGCTGCGACCCTTGGCCGCAGCGCGCCTCGATTTGCCGGCGCTGCAGGCCTATCGCAGTTTCTACGGGCTCGATCTGAGCGCGCGCCATGTCGGGCTGGACAACCGCCTCGGCAGCTTCAACGCCGCCGGCTATCAGATTGCCGTACAGCTCTGGGCGCCGGCCGAACCGTGCGGCACTCTGCTGCTGCTGCACGGCTACTACGACCATATGGGGCTGTACCGCCACGTGGTCGACTGGGCGCTGGCCATGAACTTCGCCGTGCTCGCCTGCGATCTGCCGGGCCATGGGCTTTCCAGCGGCGCGCGCGCCAGCATCGGCGACTTCGCCGAGTACCAGCAGGTGCTGGCCGGCTTGTTCGAACAGGCTGCCGAGCTGGGGTTGCCGCAACCCTGGCACCTCTGCGGGCAGAGCACCGGTGGGGCGATTCTGCTGGACTACCTGCTGACCGGCGCCCAGCGTCCCGAGCTGGGCCAGAGCATCCTTCTGGCGCCACTGGTGCGGCCGCGTGCCTGGGCCTGGTCGAAGCTCAGCTACCGCCTGCTCAGTCCCTTCGTGCGCGAGATTCCCCGGCGTTTCAGCGAGAACTCCAGCGACGCCACCTTCATCGATTTCGTCCACAACCTCGACCCGCTACAGCCGCGCAGCCTGCCCACCGCCTGGGTCGGCGCGCTGGCCCAGTGGGTGCCGCGCATCGAGGCGGCGGCGCGCAGCGAGCACAGCCCGCTGATCATTCAGGGAGAGGCGGACATGACGGTGGACTGGCGTTACAACCTCGAGGTGCTGCAGGACAAGTTCCGCCAGCCGGAGATTCTGCGGCTGACGGAGGCCCGGCATCATCTGGCCAACGAGAACGAGGCGCTGCGCCAGCGCTACTTCGACTTTCTGCGCGAGCGACTGGCGTAGGAAGCCTTTGCTCCAGGCTGCGCTGGGCGGCCTAGGACATCCGAGTCGTTCAAATTCCCTGCGGCGCCGGCTCCAGGTCGGCGGTGCTGACGCCTACGGCCAGGCCGGCGCGCAGGGCCTGCAGGGCGGCCTGGTAATAGGCCTTGCCGTCTTCGGACTGGGCAAACTCGACGAACTGCTCCAGTTCCGGGTCGCTCAGGTCGCGGTAGACGTGCAGCAGGGTGTTGTCCAGATCCTGCTCGATCTGCGCCATCAGGCGGGCACGCTGGCCATTGAGCAGGCTCTGCGCCTGGCCGCCGCCGAGCAGGCCGGGGATCATCTGGCTGAGGCTGTCGGCCGCCACGCCGGCCAGCGCCAGGCTGACTTCGGCGCCGGCTTCCTTGGCCGGCAGGGCCTGGGCCAGATGACGAATCAGCAGGCGGCGGGTGGCATCGGCATCGGTGCGCGGCAGGCCGTTGGCATACTTGGCCAGCTGATCGCTGCGGGTGGCCAGCTGCTCGGCGGCGACGACCTTGCGGCCTAGCTCGGACTGGAAGAAGGCCAGCGCCGGCTGCGGGTCGGTCAGCTCCATGCGCAGGCTGTGCTGCGCGCGCTGGTCGATGGCGGCAGCGGCGAAGCGGCGATTGCTGTTGTCCACCAGGGCCTGATACACCGCCGGCGGCAGGGTGCTGCGGTAGCGTTGCTGGGCGGCATCGAGCGCCTGATTGAAGTGCTCGCGCTGTTGCGGCCAGCCGGCGGCCTGGTATAGGCGCAGGTGATCGTCCGCCAGGGCCGGCAGACCCAGGCCAATCAGCAACAGGGCAAACAAAACGCGCATCGGGAACTCCTTGGCAAACTATCCTGGCCGCCCGCAGGGCGCTGCGGCCGGCTATTTTCGGTGGCGGGTCAAGGCTTGTCGAGCCGTGTCGAGCGACGGCACGGGCGCTGATACAATCGCCGCCATGAACGAACTCAGCCTGCAAGACAGCTTTTCCAGCCTTATCGACGACCTCGCCAGCCAGGGCTGGTCGCAGCGGGCGCTATTCGCCCCAGAAATTCTGACCCGCGAACTGGCCGCGGAGTGCCATAAGCGTGCACGCAGTGGCGAGCTCAGCGCAGCCGGCGTCGGCCGCGGCGGCGCCTTGCAGGTTCAGGAAGGCATTCGCGGCGATCATATCCAGTGGCTGGAGCCCGGGCAGAGCGCGGCATGCGACCGCTATCTGGCGCTGCTGGACGAGTTGCGTCAGGCGCTCAACCGTGCGCTGTTCCTCGGCCTGGAGGACTTCGAGGGCCACTTCGCCTGCTACGCGCCGGGTGCCTTCTACCAGCGCCATGTCGATCGCTTCCGCGATGACGACCGGCGTACGGTCTCGGCGGTGTTCTATCTGAACGACAACTGGCTGCCCGAGCAGGGCGGTGCGTTGCGGTTGTATCTGGCCGATGGCCGTGAGCATGACGTGCTGCCCGAGGCCGGCACCCTGGCGCTGTTCATGTCCGGCGACATGCCGCACGAGGTGCTGCCGGCCACGCGCGAACGGCTGTCGCTGACCGGCTGGTTCAGGCGCCGCGGCAGCGGGCCGCTCTGAGTGCGGCGGGCCTGCGCGGTGGCCCGCCGAAGCCTTCAGTGGCCCCAGACCTTGATGGTGCCGTTGATGTCGCGGATATCGCGCAGGGCGACGTTGCCGATGCTGGTATCGCCGATGTACAGATCGCTGGCCACGCGCGCACGGATCACCAGTTTGCCCAGCGGGCCGAGTTGCTGGTTGATCGCGGTCAGATTGGGCAGTTTCAGCTGCAACTGGCTCTGGCCGTTGCTGCCCTTGACCACGTCCACTTCCAGGGTCGGCACCTCCAGACCCAGAATCGGCACGCTGGCGCCCAGCTGGGCCGGGCCGAGAGCGTAACCGTCGCAATCGGTGGGTTTGAGGCAGCCGTTATCGATCTTCACGTTGCGTAGCGACAGGCTGCCGCCGTCGTCCTGCCAGCGCATCTCGTCGATGCGCGCCATCAGATCGAGACGAATGGTGATGCCGGCCTGGCCGCTGATCTGGCTCAGGCTTTCATCCTCCAGCGCCTGCAAGGCGGCCTGGGCCGAGGGGGCGAGCAGCGCCGCAGCACACAGCAGCGGCAGAAATGGCGTACGAAATGGCTTGGGCATGAACGGGAACCTCCCTGGTTGGCATGAAAGTCGCGCAGCGACGCCTTCCTTATCAGCTTCTCCCGTCGGGAGAGGGCGCGAGGCGCCGGATGAGGGAGGGCATGAGCGTTGGCCGCGCAAGTCTGGTGTGGCCATGCCCGGTGCGCCATGGGCCAGGTCCGCTTCCCGCCGAAGGATAGGCCGCGGCGCTCGCATCAGCGCGGCTCCAGGCCGCTTTGCCGGTGGCCGGCACGAGGGCTGACGGCGCTGTTACCGACGGTTACTCTGATGCCGGCAAGGGAGAGAAACGATGCACAAGATACTGGTCAGCCGCTGCCTGCTCGGGCATCGGGTGCGCTATGACGGCGGCGCTCACGGCCCCTTCGATCAGCTGCAACGGTGGCTGGACGAGGGGCGGGTGGTGGCGCTGTGTCCGGAGGTAGCCGGCGGCCTGCCTACGCCGCGTCTGCCAGCGGAGATTCGCGGCGGTCAGGGCGGCGCGGTGCTGGACGGCCTGTTGCCGGTGCTGACGATCGAGGGCGAGGACGTTACGGCTGCGTTCGTCGACGGCGCCGAGCAGGCGCTGGCGCTGGTGCGCCAGCATGGCATCCGCCTGGCCCTGCTCAAGGCGCGCAGCCCGTCGTGCGGCAATCTGGAAAACTACGATGGCAGCTTCAGCGGCGTGCGCGTGGCGGGTGAGGGCGTCACCGCTGCGCTGCTCAAGCGAGCCGGGGTCAAGGTGTTCAACGAGGGGCAGCTGGACGAGGCCGCCGCCGAGTTGGCGCGGCTGGAGCAGGCGTGATGTGGCACGGAGGCGATCCGTGGCACGAAACTATCGCCATCTGTCGAAGGTGCGCGCGGCGCACATGAAAAAAAGGGGAGGCCGAAGCCTTCCCTTTTCGTGTGCGGCGGCGTGCTTAGAACAGGACGCGGCTGCGGATGGTGCCATTGACGCGCTGCAGCTTCTCCAGCGCCAGGTCCGAATACTCGGCGTCGACGTCGATCACCACGTAGCCGACCTTGTCGTTGGTCTGCAGGAACTGGCCGGAGATGTTGATGCCGTTGTCGGCGAACACCTTGTTGATCTCGCTCATCACGCCGGGAACGTTGGCATGGATGTGCAGCAGACGGTGCTTGCCCGGATGCGCCGGCAGGGCCACTTCGGGGAAGTTGACCGAGGACACCGAGGTGCCGTTGTCGCTGTACTTGACCAGCTTCTCGGCCACTTCCAGGCCGATGTTGGCCTGCGCTTCGGCGGTGGAACCACCGATGTGCGGGGTGAGGATCACGCGATCCAGGCCGCGCAGAGGACTTTCGAACTCCTCGTCGTTGGACTTGGGCTCGACCGGGAACACGTCGATGGCGGCGCCGATCAGGTGCTCGTCCTTGATCGCGTTGGCCAGGTGATCCAGCTCGACCACGGTACCGCGCGCGGCGTTGATCAGGATGCCGCCCTTCTTCATGGCGCGGATTTCCTTCTCGCCGATCATCCACTGGGTGGACGGCAGCTCCGGCACGTGCAGCGAGACGATGTCGCACAGGCCCAGCAGTTCGTACAGATCGCCGATCTGCTGCGCGTTGCCCAGCGGCAGCTTGGTCACGGTGTCGTAGAAGTACACCTGCATGCCCAGGGCCTCGGCCAGTACCGAGAGCTGGGTGCCGATGGAGCCGTAACCGATGATGCCCAGCTTCTTGCCGCGGATCTCGAAGGAGTTGGCCGCCGACTTGATCCAGCCGCCGCGATGGCAGGAGGCGTTCTTCTCCGGAATACCGCGCAGCAGCAGGATGGCCTCGGCCAGCACCAGTTCGGCCACCGAACGGGTGTTGGAGTAGGGCGCGTTGAAGACGGCGATGCCGCGCTCGCGGGCGGCGTCCAGGTCGACCTGGTTGGTACCGATGCAGAAGCAGCCGACGGCGACCAGCTTCTTCGCGCAGTCGAAGACTTCGGCGGTCAGCTGGGTGCGCGAGCGAATACCGATGAAGTGGGCATCGGCGATCTTTTCTTTCAGCTCTTCACCCGACAGCGCGCCCTTGAGGTACTCGATGTTGCTGTAGCCGGCGGCCTTCAGAGTGTCCACGGCATTCTGGTGGACGCCTTCGAGAAGAAGGAACTTGATCTTGCTCTTGTCGAGAGAGGTCTTGCTCATCGGAGTACCTGTTGTCCCAGGGATGTTGGCAGGGAAGGGCTGAGAAATTCAGCCAGCGCCCGTAGATCACCGCATGGCTCGATTCACGGGGTGCGTATGCTAGCATGTTCGCCTTTTTCAATGCTCGGTTGCGACCTGAATGGTTCTCAGGGCGACCATGAATCCTTTGAGAGTTCTGTAGATGACCACCCCTGCCCAGATCGAAGAGCTGAAGACCCTGGTTGAACCCGGCAAGGTGCTGACCGATGCCGATTCACTGGAGGCCTACGGCAAGGACTGGACCAAGCATTTCGCCCCGGCGCCTTCGGCCATCGTCTTCCCCAAGAGCATCGAGCAGGTGCAGGCCATCGTGCGCTGGGCCAACACGCATCGCATCGCCCTGGTGCCGTCCGGCGGCCGCACCGGCTTGTCGGCTGCCGCAGTGGCGGCCAACGGTGAGGTGGTGGTGGCGTTCGACTACATGAACCAGATTCTCTCGTTCAACGAGTACGACCGCACCGCGGTGTGCCAGCCGGGCGTGGTGACCAAGCAGCTGCATCTGTTCGCCGAGGACAAGGGCCTGTACTACCCGGTGGACTTCGCCTCTTCGGGTTCCAGCCAGATTGGCGGCAATATCGGCACCAATGCCGGCGGGATCAAAGTGATTCGCTACGGCATGACCCGCAACTGGGTGGCCGGCCTGAAGGTGGTCACCGGCACCGGCGAGCTGCTGGAGCTGAACCGCGACCTGATCAAGAACGCCACCGGCTACGACCTGCGTCAGCTGTTTATCGGCGCCGAAGGTACGCTCGGGTTTGTCGTGGAAGCCACCATGCGTCTGGATCGCGCGCCGAAGAACCTCACCGCGATGGTCCTCGGCACGCCCGATTTCGACTCGATCATGCCGGTGCTGCATGCCTTCCAGGGCAAGCTCGACCTGACCGCCTTCGAGTTCTTCTCCGACAAGGCCCTGGCCAAGGTGCTCGGCCGTGGCGACGTGCCGGCCCCCTTCGAGAGCGAGTGCCCGTTCTACGCCCTGCTGGAATTCGAAGCGACCACCGAGGAGGTGGCCAACCAGGCGCTGGAAACCTTCGAGCACTGCGTCGAGCAGGGTTGGGTGGTCGACGGCGTGATGAGCCAGAGCGAGCAGCAGCTGCAGAATCTGTGGAAGCTGCGCGAGTACATCTCCGAGACCATCAGCCACTGGACGCCGTACAAGAACGACATCTCGGTCACTGTCAGCCAGGTGCCGGCCTTCCTCAAGGACATCGACGCCATCGTCGAGGCCAACTACCCGGACTTCGAGGTGGTGTGGTTCGGCCATATCGGCGACGGCAACCTGCACCTGAACATCTTGAAGCCCGAGAACCTGAGCAAGGACGAGTTCTTCGCCAAGTGCGCGGTGGTCAACAAATGGGTGTTCGAGACCGTGCAGAAGTACAACGGCTCGATCAGCGCCGAGCACGGCGTGGGCATGACCAAGCGCGACTACCTGCACTACAGCCGCAGCGAGGCGGAGATCGCCTGCATGAAGGCGGTCAAGGCGGTGTTCGACCCCAACGGCATCATGAACCCCGGCAAGATCTTCGCATAACCGTAGACGCCCGCTGACAGCGGGCGTTTTCGTATCCGACCTCGCGTCGG
The DNA here is from genome assembly GCF_029834875.1 of Pseudomonas sp. GD04158. Taxonomy (NCBI): domain Bacteria; kingdom Pseudomonadati; phylum Pseudomonadota; class Gammaproteobacteria; order Pseudomonadales; family Pseudomonadaceae; genus Pseudomonas; species Pseudomonas sp. GD04158. The sequence goes on from NZ_JAODYT010000090.1 coordinate 10,637, forward strand.
TTAAGGTACCTGACCGGCCACAAGCCGGGATGACCATAATACGAACAACACAGGAGTCGGTGATGAGCTATCAGCACCAGTACGTCGACGGAACCACCGTCCACTTTCCCCTTGGCAAGGTCGTTTGCATCGGCCGCAACTATGCCGAGCATGCCGCCGAGCTGAACAACCCGGTGCCCAGCGAACCCTTGCTGTTCATCAAGCCGGGCTCCTGTGTGGTGCCGCTGGACGGCGGTTTCAGCATCCCCGAGGATCGCGGCTCGGTGCATTACGAGGCGGAAATCGCCGTGCTGATCGGCAAGCCGCTGTCATCGAGGCCGGATGCCGAGGAAGTGCGTGACGCCATCAGTGGCTTCGCCCCGGCCCTGGACCTGACCCTGCGCGACGTGCAGGCCAAGCTCAAGGAAAAGGGCTACCCCTGGGAAATCGCCAAGAGCTTCGACGGCGCCTGCGTGCTGGCGCGCTTCGTGCCCGGCGATGCCATCGAGGACCTGGCCGATATCGGCATCCGCCTGAGCATCAATGGCGAAACCCGCCAGGACGGCAACAGCCGCGACATGCTCAACCCCATCGTCGCGATGATCCAGCACATGGCCGGGCACTTCGCCCTGCAGCCGGGCGACGTGATCCTCACTGGCACGCCGGTGGGCGTCGGCGCGCTGAACCGCGGCGACGAGCTGGTGCTGGAGTTGGTCGGTCACAGTAGTTTCACCAGCCGAGTGCTATAACCCCTGACCGCCGCCCGACGGGCGGCGGAACTCTTTTCGACAACGGATGTCGGATTGCCATCAAGCAGCCGAGTCGTCGCCGATGTCCCTTCCCCGTTTCCGCCTGTTACGCCCCCGCTACTGGTTGTCCGGCATCGCCGTGCTGGCGCTGGGCGTCGTGGTGCAGACCCAGCATCTGGACGACCGCGCCCTGCTCTGGTGGCAGGAGGGCAATACCCCTCTGGTCAATCGCCTGGCCAGCGTTTGGCTGCCCGGCTACCGTGCGGTGATTCAGGCCAGGGCTCTGCCGGGTCTGGAGAAGGATGAAACCTCCGGCCTGACCTACAACCCCGTCACCGGCACCCTGTTCGCCGTCACCGGCAAGAACCCGCTGCTGGTGGAGCTGTCGCGTCAGGGAGAGATACTGCGGCGCATCGAGCTGATCGGTTTCGCCGACCCCGAAGGCGTCGAGGTGCTCGGCGACGGACGCCTGGCCATCATCGACGAGCGCCGCCGGCAACTCACCACCATCACCCTGCGCGATCATGACCTGAGCCTGGATGCCGCGGATTTTCCCGGCTTCGACCTTGGCTTTGCCGATGCCGGCAACAAGGGCTTCGAAGCCATCGCCTGGGATGCACGCAGCCGCAGCCTGATGCTGGGCAAGGAACGAGGCCCGATGGGGCTGTTCAGCCTGCCGTTCCCCGGCGAGGACGGCGCTGCCGGGGTGATGCAGCCGTTCAGTTACGGCGACCTGGGCATGCGCGATATCTCTTCGCTGAGCATCGATGCGCGTACCGGTCACGCGCTGGTGCTGTCCGACGAGTCGCGCATGCTGCTGGAGATCGACCGTGCCGGCCAGCCGGTCAGCTTTCTCAGCCTCAGCGCCGGCCGCAACGGCCTCGCCAAGAGCATCAAGCAGGCCGAGGGCGTCACCATGGACGAGGAAGGCAACATCTATATCGTGGCCGAGCCCAACCTGTTCTACGTATTCAGCAAGGAGCCGGCAGACGCCGGTTGATGGGCAATTAAGCTTGGCTTAAGCGGCGATTCAGTCTGGCTTCAGCTTGCCGCCCTAATCTGACCCCGTCATTTACGAACAACGAGGTCAACGCCATGAAACGTACCGCTTTCGCTCTGATGGTTCTGCCACTGCTCAGCACCGCTGCCTTCGCCACCGGCTATACCGGCCCGGGTGCCACGCCGCAGGTCACCACCGTGGCCGCCGCACTGGAGGCCGCCGACGATACTCATGTTGTGCTGGAAGGGCAGATCGTCAAGCGCCTGCAGGATGAACTGTATGAATTCAAGGATGGCACCGGCACCATCCAGGTCGAGATCGACGACGAAGACTGGCCGGGCCAGAGCGTTTCCGAGAACGCCAAGGTGCGCCTGACCGGTGAGGTCGACAAGGACTTCAACAGTCGCGAGATCGACGTCGATCGGGTCGAACTGATCAACTGATCGAAGTGTCCGTATGCCCGCCGCGCCTCGAGCGTGGCGGGCTTTTCCGTGTCAGTTAGAGAATCTTTGCCATGCGTCGCCTGCTTACCATCAACCCCTGGCTGTATCTGTTGTGCTTCGTGCTGCTGGTCGGTGCCGTTCTCGGCCAGCAATACCGGCTGTTCGAGCGGGTCTGGTTTTCCGTGCAGGAGTGGCAGCATGGCGAGCAGTGGCGCGAGCATTCGCTGTGGCTGGGCGACTATCGGGTGGCGATCGAAGCCAAGCCGATCAGCGGCATCAGCGATGTCTCGGCGCTGACCTTCGATCCGGACCGGCGCACCCTGTTCAGCGTCACCAACAAGCCGGCCAAGGTCATCGAGCTGAGCCTGGAGGGCGATCTCAAGCGCACCATCGACCTGCAGGGTTTCGGCGACCCCGAGGCCATCGAATACGTGGCGCCTGGCACCTATGTGATTGCCGATGAGCGCGAGCAGCGCCTGGTCAAGGTGCGCATCGACGACGCCACCCGCGTGCTCGACGCGGCCGACTTCCAGCAGCTCTCCCTGGGTATCGGGCGCAACGGCAACAAGGGCTTCGAGGGACTGGCCTACGACGCCGCCAACCAGCGCCTGCTGGTGGCCAAGGAGCGCGACCCGGTGCGTATCTTCGAGGTGCTGGGTTTCCCCCATATCGATGACAGCCGTCCGCTTGCGCTGCAGGTCAACACCGACCCCAAGCGCGATGCGCGGCTGTTCGTGCGCGATCTGTCGAGCCTGGACTTCGATGCCGCCACCGGCCATCTGCTGGCGCTGTCCGACGAGTCGCGGCTGGTGATCGAGCTGAACGCCGAGGGCAAGCCGATCAGCACCCTGTCGCTGCTGCGCGGCCAGCATGGCCTCAAGCGCGGCGTACCGCAGGCCGAGGGCGTGGCGACGGACGATGAAGGCACCCTCTACCTGATCAGCGAGCCGAACCTGTTCTATGTGTTTCGCAAGGCGCAGTAGACGCGCCTGCTAGTGCGAGTGGCTCTTGCCGACATGGGTATGGCCATCGTCCGGTAACGGCTGCACGCCGCCGCTGGCATTGAGCTGGCGCAGAATCGCGCAGGCCTGCGCCTCCTGCGTGCCGTTGCAGCGGTCGCGCAGTTCCAGCAGCTGGTCGCGCAGCGCCTGCAGGCTGTTGATCCGCGCCTGCACATGCTCGATGTGCTCGTCCACCAGGCTGTTGATGTCGGCGCAGCTTTCCCTGGGCAGATCGCGCAGGGCCAGCAGGCGCTGAATCTCCTCCAGGGTCATGTCCAGGGTGCGGCAGTTGCGGATGAACACCAGCCGTTCCAGATGCTCCGGGCCGTACAGGCGATAGTTGCCCTCGCTGCGCGCGGGCGCCGGTAGCAGGCCCTCGCGCTCGTAGTAACGGACGGTCTCCACCTGGCAGCCGGCCTTTTTCGCCAGTTCACCGATTTTCATGCGATGTCCTCCCCAGTGCTTGACCCTATAGTGACTACAGGGTGTGTACTCGGCAACAGTGATCTGAAGGAGGATTCCCATGAGCCGTTGCTGCGACCATTCGCACGAACCCGTTGCCGGGGGCGGGCAGCCTGTCGGGCATGAGCACCACGCTGCTCCCCAGCTGCAGTCTGACGAAGCGCTGGGCGGTACGTTCACCACGCGCATCCGCATCGAACAGATGGACTGTCCGACCGAGGAGCGCCTACTCCGCGATGCCCTGGGCAAGGTGCCGGGTGTCGCCGCCCTGCATTTCAATCTGCTGCAGCGCGTGCTTACCGTCGGCCATGACGAAGGCGCGCTGACGCGCGTGCTGCCGGCGATCC
>NZ_JAODYT010000091.1:0-14355 GCF_029834875.1 Pseudomonas sp. GD04158
CTGTTCTCCACCGCAGGCGGGGCGATCACCCTGTATCTGGAAGGAGGCGCCGTAGTGGGCCGCGATGCCAATGGCGGCGACCCGGTTCTGCGCATCGAGCTGGTGCAGGTCAATGGCCAGCCGCAACTGCAGACCACGCTGTACGAGGCGATCCGTCATGACGATAACAGCACTTTCGACGAGTCGGTGGACCTGCTGCTGACCGGGCAGAACAGCCTGGGTCTGCGCTACGAGGTGGTGCGTGTCGATGGCGACGGTGACGAGGTGCGGGCGTCGGCCGATATTTCCCTGGCCAACGCCAATAGCTCGATGTTCAGCTTCGACGACGACGGTCCCGTACTGCTCAGCGAACCGGAGTGCCTGCAGGCTGCCGAGATATCGGGTCTGATCGTCAGTGGCCAGCTGCAGGTCGATTTCGGCTCCGATGGTTTCGGCGCCTTCGATCTGTCAGGCAGTCAGCCGCCGGAGGGCAGTGGGCTAATTTACACCGTGCAGCCCGGAAACGATGGCGGCTCGACGCTGACGGCTACCACCTCCAGCGGTGACGTGTTCTTCATTCTTACGGTCAAGGCAGACGGCAGCTATACCTTCGAACTGGTCAACGCACGGCCGGTGACTACGGTCGAGTACGACTTCCGGCAGATCAGCGCCGGTGGCCCGACCCCGTCGTTCACCCTGACCGGAGCGGACGGTTTCAGCCTGACGATTTCCGGTGCCGATGGTAATGCCAACAACGACCCGGACAACGTCAACCCGTCCAACCAGGGGCTGGGGGTCAACAACAACCTGATCAAGGGCTCCGATGTCGTCACCCTGAAGTTCAGCGAGGAGGTCTATAACGCCACGTTGCTGATCGACAAGTTCCGCGCGCAGAACCTGAACAACGCCGACAAGCTGACCTGGAAAGCCTACGATGCCGACGGCAACCTGCTGGCTCAAGGCACTTACTCGCCGCCGGTCGGCACGGGCGAGAACGAGGTCACCACCTTCAATCTGCTCAGTCACGCCCAGTTCGATGCCGGCTACAGTGCGGCCGATCTGGCCGGCGGGTTCAACGAGCTGCGCTTCGGTGCGGCCAACGGCGATTACCGTATCCTCACCCTGGAAGTCGAGCGCCAGTTCCTGCCGCCGGATCTGCAACTGCAGTTCAAGCTGAGCATGACCGATGGCGATGGCGACCCGCTGCATACCGTGCTCGATGTCTGCTTCGTCGACGCCACTCCGGTGATCTTCCAGGTCGACGAGGACGAACTGGCGGGTGGCAACAGCGACTATGACGGTGTGGGTACCCAGGCTGCCGGCAGCATTGCCAGTCTGCTTTTCGGGGAGTCGCCTTCGGTGAGCTGGAGCGATGACACCAGCAGCCTGCCGAATCTCACCTCAGGTGGTAAGCCGTTGGTCTACGAGGTCGACGGTAATCAGCTGCTGGCCACGGCCGGGGGGGCTTCGATCTTTACCGTGACCCTCAATCCCAACGGCAGCTTCACCTTCCACTTGCAGGGCCCGGTGGATCATCCGCAGGGTGACGGCAACGATGAGGAAATGCTCACCCTGGATCTGACCGGCATGTTGCAGCCGAGCAGTGGCGCCACGTTGCTGGGCGAGTTTAAGATCCTCATCGAGGACGACGTGCCCATCACGGCCAACGACAAGCCCGACTGCATCGTGCAGTCCGCACCGCCGCTGGTGAACCTCACTCTGGTGCTGGACATCTCGCTGAGCATGGCCGGTGACAAGCTGACAGCGCTCAAACAGGCGGTCATCAACCTCGCCCAGGGCTATGCCGGCCTCTCTGCTCCGGTGCACGTCAACCTGATCACCTTCAACTCGGGCGCTGCGGAAATCGGTGACTTCACCTTCAGCTCGGTGGGTGATGCGGGTTACACGGCATTGCTCACGGCGGTCAACGGCCTTACCGCCAGTGGTTTCACCAACTACGAGCAGGCCCTGAGCGTAGCCAAAGCGCAGGTCATCAGCGACATCAGCGCACCGGGCGCCGATCCTGCGCAGCAGCACAAGCTGTACTTCATCTCCGATGGAGAACCCACCGTCGGGGCGCAGGGCGCGACGCTGACCACCTGGATCGCCAACAACTGGACGAACTTCATCGGCAACGTCGATGGCGATGGCGACAGTGCCACCAACAGCTTCACGGCGCACTCCGTGGGCATCAGCTTCACGGGCAGCTTCATGGGGCAGATCGCCAGCGATGGTTCGGTGATCAACAGCACGCCTGCCAGCCTGTCCGCGACCTTGCTGGATCTGGCCGACCTGGGCGGTAGCGTCTCCGGCGACGTGCTGGCCAATGACAGCCTGGGCGCCGATGGCCTCGGACGTATCGAGTCGGTCAGCGTCGATGGTCAGACCTTCAGCCTGAACGATGCCGGCGATGGCATCCTGGTCAGTGGTGTCGGCTCGGTCACCTGGAGCTTCAATGCCATGACGGCCGAGCTGACCCTCAACACCGCGACCGGGACGCTGAAGATCCATCTGGATGGCGACAACGCCGGGCAGTTCGACTTTGCCGCGAAAAGCGGCCTGAGCTTCGGCCCCAGCGGGCAGCTGACGCAGAGCTTCACCTACGTGGTGAGCGACGGCGACGGTGACCGTGCCTCGGCCAACCTGGACATCTGCATCCGCGGTGACCGCTCGGTGCTGGTAGTCGGCAGCAATGCCGATGACGAACAGGGCTCCAACGTGCTCCACCACGTTCCGAGCCAGTTCGATGATGGCAAGGGGGCTATCGAAGGGACCTTCGGCAACGACGTGCTGGTCGGTGACCTGGGCGGCGCGGCCGATCCGGTGGTCAAGCCGGCGGAGAACTACAACATCGCGCTGATCCTCGACCGCTCCGGCAGCATGGCGGACGATCCGGATGGTTCGGGAGGCTATGGCAGCCGGCTGGCGTTGCTCAAGGATGCGGTCAATGCCTTCATCGGCAAGCTGGGCACCCATACCGGGCAGATCAACATCGCGCTGATCTCCTTCTCGTCCAGCGCCAGCCTGTTGCTCAGCGGAACCCTGGCGCAGATCCAGACGGCCCTGGCGGCGCCGAACAACGTGCTGATGGCACTGACCGCGTCGGGAGCCACCAACTACGAAGCAGCGATGCAGCAGGCCAATGCCTGGTTCGGCGGGGTGGAAGTCAACGGCTACAACAACCTGGCCTACTTCCTGACCGATGGTGACCCGACCACCTTCAACGGCGACAACAGCAACAGCGGCAGCACGGTGAACTTCAATGACGTCAACCGGGCTCTGGATGACGCCACGAAACTGATGGAGCGTGCCGAGGTGCACGCCATCGGCATCGGAACGGGCGTCAACAGCAATGTCCTGCGCTTCTTTGACAACACCGATGTGACGGGTCAAGGGTCGCTGTCCTTCGGCGGTGGCAACACCGTCAATGGTGCGGTAGGCGAGCCGCAGATCGTCACCACGCCGAGCCAGCTCTTCGCGGTGCTCGATCCCGGCAGCTCCACCGATGGTGGTTACGCCAGCCTGGGCGACGATCATCTGGTGGCGGGTGTCGGCGACGATTACCTGTTCGGCGACTCGCTCAACACCCTGTGGATAGACGCCAGCAAGGCGCCGGGTTACCAGGTGCTGGTCGATCATCTGACCACCACGCTGGGCGCGACTCCGACCCAGACGCAGATCATGGACTTCATCCGCCTGAACGCCGAGAAGCTGGGCGCCTCGGTGCCGGGCGTCGGTGGTAACGATGTGCTCGAAGGTGGTGCCGGCAACGACTGGCTGTTCGGCCAGGGTGGCGATGACATCCTGATCGGCGGTGCCGGCAACGACGTGCTGTTCGGCGGCAGCGGCAAGGACACCTTCGTCTGGAATGCTGGCGACCGTGGCGGCAACTACCACGATGTGGTGAAGGACTTCGGCCTGGGCGACAAGCTGGATCTGTCCGATCTGCTGGTGGGCGTGAGCGACTCCGGCAACGCCAACGTGCTGGATGACTATCTGAGCTTCAGCTTCACGGCCACCAATACAGTGATCAGCGTTTCCAGCTCCGGCAACGTGGCTGACGCCTCCACCATCGATCAGACCATTACGCTGGAGAACACCCTGCTTGGTGGCGGCATGGGCAATGCCGCCGACATCATCCAGGGCATGTTGGATAACCAGCAACTGGTGGCTTGAGACGATAGCTGCGCACAGGGATGTGCGCGTTGGAGTTTTCACCGAGCCGGCTCTCAACTAGAGTAAGCCCGCTGCCCGTTCGGGGCGGTGGGCTTTTTCATGGGCGTTTGCTGGAGGCACCGATGGTCTATGTACAGCGCGACGCCGCGGGGCGGTTGCTGCGGGTCGAATACGAGCCCTTCGAGGGAATGACGGAGAATCTGGCAGTCGAGAGCGAGGAGCTGCACACCTGGCTGACCGCCAAGGAAGAGGTCAAGGCGCGTCTGGACAGCCTCAAGCAGTCCGACCTGGAGCTGGTTCGCGTACTGGAAGACGTGGTCAGCGTGCTGGTCGAGCGCGGCGTGATCCGTTACACCGACCTGCCCGAAGCCGCGCGGCAGAAGCTCGATCAGCGAGCCATCGCTCGTGCCGAGATCGAGGGCCTCAGCGGTTTGCTTGGCGACGACGAGCACAACCTGGTGTGACCAGGCGCCAGCCCGGATGCACCGGGAGGCGCTGCTTCGTCGTTCAGATGGCTGACTACGCCTCCTGCTGCCAAGGCGCCGGTGCGCCGATCAGACGGCCCATGGCGCCGTGTATGCCCAACTCCGTCAACACCTCGAGTTCCCCTTCGGTTTCCACCATCTCGGCGATCAGCGGCAGATCGATGCTGTTGGTCGCACGGAAGATCGCCTCGATGAACAGCCGCTTGTCGCTCTCCTGGTCGATGGCGCGAATGTAGGTACCGTCGATCTTCAGGTAGGCTAGACCGAGATGGGTCAGGTTGCCGATCAGGCTGAAGCGTCCCCCAAAGTGCTGCAGGCCGAGGCTGTAACCGGCTTCGCGCACGTTCTGGCTCAGCGCTTCGAGCTCCGCGGGCGGCGGCAGGTGGCGCTCGTCCACCTCCAATGTCATCAAGTGTGCGGCTTCCGGATGGTTGCGCAGCATCTCCAGCAGGCGTGCCATGCTTCGTTCGTCGCGCAGGGTGGCAGCTGACAGGCTCAGCGCCAGTGGCTGCGGATGCTGGGCCAGATGGGTGAGGCTGTGCTCGAGCATCGCCAGGTCGAAACGCGCTGCCCATCCCAGACGCTCGATCCAGGGCAGGAAGCGCCCGGCGGCGATGGCTTCGCCCTGCGGGTCGAGCAGGCGTGCCAGCACCTTGTGCTGCAGCAGGCGATCGCGGTTGGCGCATTCGGCCACCGGCTGGAAGTACAGCTGCAGCTTGCCCTGGTTGAGCGCGTCATCGATCCAGCTGCGCCAGTCGTGCAGGCCCTGGTTGTTCTGGGCGGTGAAGTCGTCGAGGCGCTCCCAGCACCTGTCCGCATTGCTCTGCGCCTGGGCCAGGGCCTGATCGGCGCGACCGAGCACGGCGCCGGCGTCCTCGCCGGGGCGAAACGCAGCGATACCGATATGCGCCACCGGATTGCAGTCGCTGGCACCGGTCTGGCGCAGATTGTCCAGCATGTCGCTGAGTTCGCTGGCCAGCCGCTCGGCGTCGTCGCGATTGAGGCCCGGCGCGAGCAGGGTGAATTCGCCGCCGCGGTTGCGCGAGGCGAGCCACTCGCTGCGGCCCGGGCTCTCCAGCAAACGCTTGAGCGCATCGCCCAGTGCGGCGATCAGTGCATCGGTGCGCTGGCCGCCGAGACGCTGGTTGAGGCCGCCGAGGTCGTTGAGGCGCAGCAGCAGCAGGTAGCCGTCGGGATGCTGCTCGCTGACCACCAGCTGGTTGCTCAGGCGGATGTCGAACTGGCGGCGGTTGGCCAGGCCGGTGAGGCTGTCCTGATAAGCCTCCTCGCGCAGCTTCTCGCTGCGCGAGGCTTCTTCGGCGAACAGGGTCTTGAGTTTGTCGACCATCTGATTCATCGCCAGCACCACGCGCTTGAGCTCCGGCGTGCGGGGCACGCGGGGCAGGGTGAGGAACTCGCGGCGGCTGATGGCCTGCGCCTGCTGCACCATGTTGTCCAGTGGGCGCAGCTGGGTGCGCAGCAGCCAGCCACCGAGCACGGCGCTGACCAGACCGCACAGCAGCAGCCAGAACAGGCTGCCGAGGGCGCTGTCCCACAGCTTGGCCAGGGCGAACTGCGGATGGCTGAGCACCTCGACCCTGGCGGCTTGTTCCCAGCCGCGCATGATCAGCGCATCGCCACCCTGGGGCTGCAGATCGACCAGGTCGACGAACCAGCCGGGCACGTTCTCGGGCCTGATCTCGGTGGCGCGCTCGACGATCACGCTGTCGTCGGGAATGCGCACCACGCGGATGCTGGCGAAGTAGCCACTGTCGAAGATCGAGCTGACCATCAGCTCGATCATCGCCGGGTCGTCCACGTGCGGCGTCATCGACAGCCCCAGCGCCGTGGCGGCGTCCTGGGCATGCGAGCGCAACTGGCTGATCAACTGTTCACGCGAGCTCTCCACCCCGGCGATGAAACTGCCGGTGAAGGCCACCACCAGAAACAGGCAGATGGCGAGAAACAGTTGCTTTAGTAGGGACATGGATCTTTCCTCCTAGCAGGCCGTTGAAAAACTACCTGCGTTGGCAATACCGCGTTAAAAACGGCCTCAAAATGCTCATTTACAGCTCGTAAAGTCGAGCGCGACTCCGACCGTTTTTCGGCTGTTTTTGCGGGGCCGCCATCGGTATTGTCTTGCCTGCCTCGCTCACGTTTTTCATCGGCCTTTTAGCCTTCGCCAATGGCGAAGCCCTCCGCACGCATTTTTTTCAGGATGTCCTGCCAGCGGGAGAGCTTCTTGGTATCGCTCTTGCGCGTGTTGGAACCCGCCAGGTAGAGCCCTTCGGCATTGAAGGCGTACACCGGCAGCAGGTCCTTGCGTTGCGAGGCAGGGCGAATGTCGTTGATCAGGTTGTCCAGCACCAGTGGCTCGGCGGTGGGGCTGGCGTAGTAGGTCAGCACCATGTGTGCCTGGTTGTAGTTGAGTGCCTTGACGTAGGTGATGCGCAGCTTCTCGCTGGGAATGCCGAGGCGACGCAGGGTGAAGTACTTGGCGATGGAGTAGTCCTCGCAATCGCCGGCGCCCTTGACCAGCATTTCCACGGGGGTGGCCCAGTAGTCGTTCTCGCGCCAGAGCTGAATGTCGTCGACGAAGCGGATGGTACGGTTGAAGAAGCGATTGACCTCGTTGAGCTTGTCCGCCTCGCTCAGGCTGGCGCTGCTCTTGATCAGGTCTTGCCAGTCGAGAATGCGCTTGCGTGCCGGCCCGAGGTTGCCGTAACGGTTTTCCGCGTTCTTCACGATCAGGGCGAAGTCCCAATCGGCTGCTGCCAGCGCGGCCAGCAGCCCGCCGCCGATCCACAGGATCAGCAGCCGCAACCGCCATCCCTGAACGCGCAGCCGTCGCATGGGGTCGTCGTCTCCAGGCTCGATTGGCAGAGTCTAGGCGAGGTGTCGGCTTTTTGCCGGCCGCTTCGCCAGCGCCCGAAAGCGGTGTCAAAAGGTTGTCGATGAAGTGATCAAACCGCAGCCCGGATGCCATCCGGGGGAATACCACTGGGGGTCTGGACCCGGCTTACGCAGCGAATTCAGGAATTGGGCAGGGTCTTCTGCTTGAGGATGTACAGGCTGACCAGCACGGCGCTGCTGAGCATGAATACCCGCGCCCAGACCAGGGGCACCAGATAGCAGGAGAAGCTGATGCTGGCCCACATCAGCACCAGGGCGTAGACCTTGCCCTTGAGCGGAATGCCCTGGCCCTCCAGATAGTCGCGAATCCACGGCCCCAGCCTGGGATGGGTGACCAGCCAGATGTAGAAACGCCGCGAACTGCGCACGAAGCAGGCCGCGGCCAGGAGCAGGAAAGGCGTGGTAGGCAGTACCGGAAGGAAGATGCCGATCACCCCCAGCGCTACGCTCAGCCAGCCGATGGCCAGCAGCAGATAGCGAACGCTGCGGTGACGGCTTTCTTGGATTTCGCGCGGCATGGGCGGATCGTGAGGGCAGCGGCAGGGCGCCAGACCCTGCCGCGTACGATCAGTGCTGGCGGGGCTTGAGCAGCGCAGGCTTCTCTTCCGGTGCCTGGCACAGCAGGAAGAGGGCGGTGAGCAACTCGGGAATCTGATCGATCATGCTGTCGACCAGATCGCGGTCACGGGCGATCTCGGCGAACTCGGGCTGCTCGTCGAACAGGCCGGAGCCGACCATGATCGGCAGCAGCAGCTCGCTGACCTCGTCCTCGGCGTCCTCGAACCACACGGCTTCACGCAGGAACACGCCTTCCATGAAGCCGATGCACCAGCCGCGCAGATCGGAGTCGTCCGGATCCTCGCCCAGGTCCAGCTCGCAGGGCAGTTCGGGTTCCTCTTCACCGGCCAGCTGGCGGGCAATGTGCGCCTTGAGGTGGACCAGGGTGTTCTCGATCTCCTCGCGCTCGGCTTCGCTGCGGTAGTGCGGCGGCTCGGCGAACAGGGCGTCGATCCATTCGCGCTCGGGTACCTGGTCCGGGCAGATCGCCAGGGCGGTGAGGTAGCCGTGGGCGGCCACGTAGTCCAATGCCTCTTCGTGCAGCTCGTCGGCATCGAGGAAGGCTTGCAGGCGTGACAATTGCTCGGCGAAGGACATCGTGGGGCTACCTTGAAGGAGTAAACGAGGCTGGATTCTAGTCCACAGGCGCCCCAGCGGCCATAGCGGCAGGGCCGGGCGGCGTTAAAACTGCGGCTTCGGACGGGCAGGTGCCTGTTGAGCGCCATCGTGCGGCATAATGCGCGGCTCGATTCGGAGGCCTTCATGCTCGACCACGCCCTGCGCATTCTCAAAGACGTTTTCGGCTATGACGCCTTTCGCGGCAACCAGGCCGCGATCATCGAGCGCGTGGCCGCGGGCGGCGATGCCCTGGTACTGATGCCCACCGGTGGTGGCAAGTCGCTGTGCTATCAGGTCCCGGCATTGATGCGCGAGGGGCTGGCGGTGGTGGTTTCACCCCTGATCGCGCTGATGGACGATCAGGTGGCGACGCTCGAGGAACTGGGGGTGGCGGCGGTGGCGCTGAATTCCACCCTGAGCGCGGATGAGCAGCGCGAGATCGCCGAGCGCATTCGCCGTGGGCAGATCAAGATGCTCTACCTGGCTCCCGAGCGCCTGGTGCAGCCGCGCATGCTGAGTTTCCTGCAGGGCCTGGACATCGCCCTGTTCGCCATCGACGAGGCGCACTGCGTGTCGCAGTGGGGGCACGATTTCCGCCCCGAGTATCTGCAGCTCGGTCAGCTTGCCGAGCTGTTCCCGCAGGTGCCGCGCCTTGCCCTGACCGCCACGGCGGACAAGCGCACCCGCGAGGAGATCGTCCAGCGCCTGCACCTGGACAACGCCGAGCGCTTCCTGTCGAGCTTCGACCGGCCCAACATCTTCTACCGCATCCAGCCCAAGGATCAGCCGCGCAAGCAGCTGCTCGGCTTTCTCGCCGCGCGCAAGGGCGATGCGGGCATCGTCTACTGCCTGTCGCGCAAGAAGGTCGAGGAGGTCGCCGACTTTCTCAGCAGCCAGGGCTTCCCGGCGCTGCCGTATCACGCCGGCCTGCCCAACGAGCTGCGCGCCTATCACCAGAAGCGCTTTCTCAACGAGGAAGGGCTGATCATGGTGGCGACCATCGCCTTCGGCATGGGCATCGACAAGCCCAACGTGCGCTTCGTCTGCCACCTGGATCTGCCCAAGTCGCTGGAGGCCTACTACCAGGAAACCGGCCGCGCCGGGCGTGACGGTTTGCCCGCCGATGCCTGGATGGCGTACGGCCTGCAGGACGTAATTTTCCTCAAGCAGATGCTGGCCAACTCCGAGGGCGACGAGCGCCACAAGCGCATCGAACAGCACAAGCTCGACGCCATGCTCGCCCTGTGCGAGGAAACCCGCTGCCGTCGCCAGGCGCTGCTGGCCTATTTCGACGAGGAACTGCCGCAGCCCTGCGGGCATTGCGACAACTGCATCGATGGCGTCGAGACCTGGGACGCCACCGAGCCGGCGCGTCAGGCGCTGTCGGCCATCTACCGCAGTGGCCAGCGCTATGGCGTCGGCCATCTGGTGGACATCCTGCTCGGTCGCGACAACGAGAAGATCCGCGCCGCCGGGCACCAGCACCTGGCCGTGTTCGGTATCGGCAAGGGTTTTTCCGAGGTCGAGTGGCGCACCCTGTTCCGCCAGCTGGTCGCTCGCGGCCTGGCCGACGTCGACCTGGACGGCTTCGGCGGTCTGCGCCTGAGCGAGACCTGCCGGCCGCTGCTGCGCGGCGAGGTCGGTCTGCAGCTGCGCCGCGAACCCAAGCCCGCGCAGGCAGCCAAGGCCTCCAGCAGCGCCGCCAGTCAGCTGGTGCGCGGCCACGAGCGGGACATGTGGGAAGCGCTGCGCAGCCTGCGGCGCAAGCTGGCCGAGGAGCACAGCGTGCCGCCTTACGTGATCTTCCCCGATGCCACGCTGCTGGAAATGCTGCGCAGCCAGCCCGGTTCGCTGAGCGAGATGGCCGAGGTCAGCGGCGTCGGCGCGCGCAAGCTGGAACGTTACGGCCAGGCCTTCCTGGAGGTGCTCAACGGCAGCGCCGCTGACGAGGCGCCGGCTCCGGTGGCCGATCTGCGCCACGAACTGGTCAGCCTGGCGCGCGCCGGCATGACCCCGGCGCAGATCGCCGGTCAGCTGAACTGCTCCGAAAAGAACGTCTACAGCCTGCTGGCCGAGGCGATTTCCGCGCAGCAGCTGAGCCTGGAACAGGCGCTGGACCTACCGGAAGACCTGCTGGGCGAGATTCAGGAGAGCTTTCTCGACGGCGAGGGCGAGCTGCCTGCGGTAGGAGAGATCGCTCCGCTATTCGCCGGCCGCGTCGACGAAGCGGTGCTCTACTGCGTGCGCGCGGCGCTGCAGGCCGAGTTCGAGCTGTGAGTCGGCGTGCCGGAATGGTGCTGGCGGCACGGCGATGACGCAGCTAAGGTGTGGGGCAGGCCGCCACTGAACGAGGTAACGGTGCGCACTTATCACGCCTGGCTAGATGACGTTCGCCCCAGCCCCTATGCCGACCAGCTCAGCCTGGGGTTCCGCTGGTTGCGCTTCTCCCGTGTACTGGAGCGCGAATACCGCACCCATTTGCTGGACGAGAGCTTCGAGCTCAAGCGCATCGCGCTCAGCACGGCGATGGTCATCTGGCTGGCCCTCGCCGCACTGGACCTGATGCTGGTGCAGCCGCCCCATCTGGGGTGGATTCTGGCCGTGCGTGTGCTGGTGCTGGTCATTCTGGTGGGCTGTGGCGGCCTGATCCTGCAGCGCCGGCACATCCGCCTGCTCTTGCCGCTGAGCATGGCCTGCATCCTCGCCCTGGGCATTGGGGCTGCGGTGATCGTCGGCATCGCCCATGACGCCGACCCCAGCTATCCGTACGAGGGGCTGCTGCTGGTGAGCATGGCCGCCTATTTCCTCGTCGGCCTGCGCCTGAGCGAGGCGCTCGGCTGTGCCCTGGCGGTACTGCTGGCCTACATCGGCGCCGAGTGGCTTGCCGGCCTGCCGCTACCGCGGTTGATCAACAATGTGCTGTTCCTGTTGTTCGGCAACCTGATCGGGGCAGTGGGCTGCTACCTGCTCGAATACAAGTCGCGCGAGTACTTTCTCATCAGCCGGCTGATGCGCCTGCTGGCCGACCGCGACAGCCTCACCGGCCTGCACAACCGGCGCAGCTTCAACCGCCAGTTCGAGCGTCTGTGGCGCCAGGCGCAGCGCGATGGGCAGTCGCTGGCCCTGCTGCTCTGCGACATCGACCACTTCAAGGCTTACAACGATCACTATGGCCATCAGGCCGGTGACACCGCGCTGCAGCGGGTGGGGGCGCTGATCGAGCAGGCCGCCCGGCGCCCGCTGGACATGGGGGTGCGCCTGGGCGGCGAGGAGTTTGCCCTGTTGTTGTTCGATATCGGTCCCGACGAGGCCAGGCAGCGCGCCGAGGCGTTGCGTCAGGCACTGGAGGCGGCCGGGATTCCGCACCAGAGTTCCGACAGCGCGGCGGTGCTGACCATGTCCATCGGCGTCGCCTGCCTCAGCCCCGGCACCGAGGGCGAGTTGAGCCAGATCTACGAGCAGGCGGACCGCGCCCTGTACGAGGCCAAGGCGTTCGGGCGCAACCAGGTGGCGGCCTGACGCCAGCGCGTTCGTGAGCGGGACGTATCGGGGCGTCTTGGTCGCATCCTGAAACGCTCGGCCACAATCTGGGCTTGCTCTATGCAAAGGGTTATGGCTAGCTACCTAATAATTAGTTTTTGACCTTTGTATGAGTCCGCTTGCCCATGTCTTACCCCGATCAACACCGCTTCGCCATGCAAGTCGCCCAACTTTCCCGTGCCTGGCGCTCCGAACTCGACCGGCGCCTGGTCGGCCTCGGCCTGTCCCAGGCGCGCTGGCTGGTGCTGCTGCACCTGGCGCGATTCACCGAGATGCCGACCCAGCGCGAATTGGCGCAGAGCGTGGGGGTCGAAGGGCCTACCCTGGCGCGGTTGCTCGACAGTCTCGAGACTCAGGGGCTGGTGACGCGCGTCGCCGTGCCTGAGGACCGCCGGGCCAAGAAGATCGCCCTACAGCCCAAAGCGCAGCCGCTGATCGAGAAGATCGAGGCGATCTCCACCCAGCTGCGTCAGGAGGTGTTCGCCGGCATCGACGAGGAAGATCTGCGGCGCTGCCAGCAGGTACACGCCCGGGTGCTGGGCAATCTGCTGAAGTAACTTCACCGTAGTGATGTCAATTTTTCGGCCGGTTCTCGGTCGTTCGTCTTTTTTCGTCCAAATTTTGACTGTCAAGCCTTGATGGCATTATGACTTCATCGGCAAACTAGCGACCAGTCCGCTACTTTGTGAATTAGTAGCCATAATGCAATACGAGCCGGCCCCGACAGGGACTTCGTCACCGCGCTCGGCCCTTTGTTCAGGGCGCCAGCCTCCCGGCCATGGGATGCTCATACAGGAAGTTGAGGAGGCGGCGTTCGAGCCTGGAAAACCCTGGAGGTCACATGGCTCGGGTGCGTCAGTTGATGTTGGGTTTGGCGTCGGGTTCTGCGCTCTATTCGGGCATGGCGCCGGCGCTCGGGTTGGGTGAGATCACCCTGCATTCGGCGTTGAATCAGCCTTTCGAAGCCGAAATCGAGTTGCTTGAGGTTGGCGATCTCGGCGCGCAGGATCTGCGCGTGGGGCTGGCTCCAGCCGATGTCTTCAGTCGCTCGGGTGTCGAGCGCTTCTATTTTCTTAATGACTTGCGTTTCACGCCGTTGCTGCGCGGCACGCGCAGCGTGATCCGGGTGGTTTCCAGTCGTCCGGTACGTGAGCCCTATCTGAATTTCATCGTCGAAGTGGCGCGCCCGGGTGGTCAGCTGCTGCGCGAGTACACCGTGCTGCTCGATCCGCCGGGCTCGTCTGCCTACACCGCCGTGGCGGCCTCCAACGCAGCGGCGCCCTCGCAGTCAAGCAGTGCTGCAGCGCCGGCTGCTGCCCCGATCAGAAGCGTCGCTGCCCCCAGCGCCGCGCAAGGGCATCGCCATCAGGTGGTTCGTGGCGACAGCCTGTGGTCGATTGCGGCTCGACTCCGCGAGCAGGGCAGTACGCTGTCGCAGCAGGCGCTGATGGAGGGCATCCTCGCCCTCAATCCGAGCGCCTTCGCAGGAGGCGATCCCAGCCGCCTGCAGGCCGGCGCACAGCTGTTGCTGCCCGATGCCGCCCGTGCGAGCGCAGCAGCCCCGGTTGCCGCCCAAGCCCCTGCCGCGGCGGAGCCGGTGGTCGAGCCTGCAAATGCACCGCTGGCGGCGCAGGAGTCGGCTCCAGAGCAGACGGAAAGCCTGCAGCAGTTGCTCGAGAGACAGCGCCAGGTCGATCTGGAGCTGGCCAACCAGGCCGCCGAGAACCTGCAGCTGCAGCAGGGCCTGGCGCAACTGCAACTGCAACTGCAGCAACTGCAGGAGCAACTGGTGCAGAAGGACGCGCAACTGGCCGAGCTGACGCAGCAGAGCAGCGCCGCCGCAGCGCCTGCGCAACCGCCTGCTGTCGTCACCGAACCCGTTTCGCAGCCCGCGGCCGCCGAGCGTAGCGGATTCTCCCTGTTGCTGGCCGGGGGCGCGGCGTTGTTGCTGTTGTTGCTCGGCGCCATGCTCTGGGCCGCGCGCCGACGCGACAAGGCCGGGCCGGTGGTACAGGTGCAGCCCAAGGCGCAGCGACAGGCCCCGGCACCCCAGGCGCGGGCCGCGGCCGTTGCGACGCCTGAGCCG
>NZ_JAODYT010000092.1:0-14190 GCF_029834875.1 Pseudomonas sp. GD04158
GCCTTCGGCCTGATCCTGCTGGCCATGGCGCTGATCGCCCTGCTGCGTGGCGAACTGCTCGACACCTGGCAGGACCAGTTGCCGGAGGATGCGCCCAATCACTTCGCCCTCAACGTATTGCCTGCAGAGCGCGACGCCTTCGCCGCACGCCTGGCCGAACTCTCTCCGCATCCGGCGCCGCTGTACCCGGTGGTACCGGGACGACTGGTGACGATCAACGACGAGCCGGTGCGCCAGCTGGTGAGCAAGGAGAGCCGCGGCGAGCGGGCGATCCAGCGCGACCTGAGCCTGACCTGGGCCGAGCAGCTGCCCGCCGACAACCAGATCACCAGTGGCCGCTGGTGGGGCGCGGCACATGCCAGCGAGCTGCCAGGCGTTTCGGTGGAGGCGGAGCTGGCCGAGAGCCTGCAGTTGAAACTGGGCGACCGTCTACGCTTCAACGTCGGCGGCGTGGAGCGCGAAGCGCAGGTTAGCAGCCTGCGCCAGGTCGACTGGGACAGCTTCCAGCCCAACTTCTACATGATCTTCGAGCCGCAGACCTTGCAGGATCTGCCCGCCACCTACCTGACCAGCTTCTATCTGCCGCCAGGCCAGGATGCCGAGCTGATCACCCTCAGCCGCGCCTTCCCCAGCGTCACCCTGCTGCAGGTCGATGCCCTGCTGGCGCAGCTACGCAGCATCCTGGCCCAGGTCACCCTGGCCATCGAATACGTGCTGCTGTTCGTGCTCGCCGCCGGCATCACCGTGTTGCTGGCGGGGCTGCAGGCCACGCTCGACGAACGCATCCGCCAGGGCGCTCTGCTGCGTGCTCTCGGCGCCGAGCGCCGCCTGCTGATCAACGCCCGCCGCGCCGAGTTCGGCCTGCTCGGCGCCGCCGCCGGCCTGCTCGCCGCGCTGGGCTGCGAACTGGTGAGCTTCCTGCTCTATCGCTATGCCTTCGACATGAGCTGGCAGCCACATCCCTGGCTGCTCCTGCTGCCGCTGATCGGCGCCTTGCTGGTAGGCGGCGCCGGCGTGCTCGGCACCCGCCGTGCGCTCAACGTCAGTCCGCTGAGCGTGCTGCGCGAGGGCTGAGATGCCGAGGTGGGGTTTGCTAGACTGGCGCCCCACCCAGCCACCCGAGACATCATGAGCCGCTACCGTCCTCCTCGCCCCGCGGGCACCCCGCTGATCACCCCCGAAGGCGAGGCGCGCCTGCGCGCCGAGCTGCACGAACTGTGGCACGTGCGCCGGCCGCAGGTGACCCAGTCCGTCAGCGAGGCCGCCGCCCAGGGCGATCGCTCGGAGAACGCCGAATACACCTACGGCAAGAAGATGCTGCGCGAGATCGACAGCCGCGTGCGCTTTCTCACCAAGCGTCTGGAAAAGCTCAAGGTAGTCAGCGACAGGCCCTCGGACCCGAACAAGGTGTACTTCGGCGCCTGGGTCACCATCGAGGATGAAGACGGCGAACAGTCGCGCTATCGCATCGTCGGCCCGGACGAGCTGGATCTGAAACAGGGCCTGATCAGCATCGATTCGCCGCTGGCTCGCGCCCTGGTGGGCAAGCCGCTGGACGCCGAAGTGCGGGTGCACAGCCCGAGCGGCGAGAAGACCTGCTACATCGTCGAGATCGAGTATCCCTGAGGGGAGTCGGCGCTTAATGCGTAGGGTGCGCCGTGCGCACCGCTGGTACTCGCTGTACGCCAGCGACCAAGGGATATTTTTGGTGCGCACGGCGCACCCTACGAGTCATCGCCGCCCCACCCTACCGCCGGGTAATCAATCCTTGCCGCGCCACGCGCACCAGTTCGGCGACCGTTTCGGCCAGGTCGTCGGCGCTGGGCGCCTGAATCACCGCCAGATCGAAACTGTCGCGGGCGAAACGGGCCAGCGACTCGCCGTTCTGCACGAACTGGATACGGAAGGTGCGCGGCCCGGCCCAGCGCTTGGGCCAGCCTTCGAGATAACGCAGCAGGGTGGGCTGGTGGCTACCGCCAAGCAGCACGCGCGGATTGCGCAGCAGCAGACCCGAAGTGATGGGGGCCAGACGAATCAGGGGTTGGGGACAGATCATGGTCGAGTCTCCGCCTCGGAAATCCCGCTGGGAAGCGGTGAGAGGCGACACCGAACCAGCGCTTTAGCGGAATTTCAGGTGCTGAAAGCAACACCCTGTGGCGCCCCGCAAGTAGCTGTTTAAATCGGCGCAGCGCGCATCCTAGAGAAGCCCGCGCAATACTGTCAAGGCACGCCCCAATAGCGAGATGCCATGACCACCGACCCGCTGCGTCTGTTCTTCGCCCTGCCCTGTCCGCCGCACCTGGCCGCGGCGATCTGCGCCTGGCGTGCCGACGCCCTTGGCGCAGGCAAGGCGGTGGCCGTGCATAACCTGCATCTGACCCTGGCCTTTCTCGGTTCGCACCCGGCCAGTTGCGTGGCGCCGCTGCTGGCCCTGGCAGCCGAGATACAGGGTGAGCGCTGCACCCTGCAGCTGGATCGCCTCGGCCTGTGGCGCGGCGGCCTGCTGCATCTGGCGCCCAGTCAGGTGCCGCAAGCGCTGGAACGACTGCAGCAGCAGCTGCATGCACGTCTGCTGGCGGCCGGCTTCGTGTTGGAAGAGCGCGCCTTCCGCCCCCACCTGACCCTGGCGCGCCACTACCCGCACCAACCAAACTGCCCGGCCCCAACCTTCGATTGGCCGCTGCGCCATTTCGCCCTGTTTTGTTCGGAAAACGATGGCCGGGGCACCCGCTATCGCCAGCTCGGGCAGTGGCCGTTGCGGCCTGCGACCCCAGCCGGGCGTAGCGCCCCGTAACAGCGAAGCCTCGGCGATATCCCTTTCAAAACGGGGCGATTTCCCGAAAAACGCCGGGATAGAGGGCTTGGTCGCGAGAGATCCGCGCTGGCATGTTTCCTGCCATTGTCCTTGCGCCGTACGTGCCTCGGGATGGGCGCGATTTTTTTGCAGGACGCATCGACTGCCTCAGCAAACCCATCGAGAGCGCCCATGAAGAAGAACAAGACACTGCTCGCCCTCTGCCTCGGTACCGGCCTGCTCGCCAGCGGCCAGACCCAGGCTTTCTGGTTCGGCTCATCCGGCTATACCCAGACCAAGTACCCCATCGTCCTCGGCCACGGCATGCTCGGTTTCGACAGCATTCTCGGCGTCGATTACTGGTACGGCGTTCCCGCCGCTCTGCGTCGTGACGGCGCCAGCGTCTACGTCACCGAAGTCAGCCAGTTGGACACCTCCGAAGCGCGCGGCGAACAGTTGCTGCGGCAGGTCGAGGACATCGTCGCCATCAGCGGCAAAGGCAAGGTCAACCTGATCGGCCACAGCCACGGCGGCCCCACCACTCGCTACGTCGCTGCCGTGCGTCCGGACCTGGTCGCCTCGGTCACCAGCGTCGGTGCGCCGCACAAGGGTTCGGCCACCGCCGACTTCCTCAAGGGCATCAGCGACGGCCCCGCCGGCCCGGTCGCCACCCCGGTGCTGGTGGGCATCGTCAACGGCCTCGGCGCGCTGATCAACTTCCTCTCCGGCAGCTCCAGCACTACCCCGCAGAACGCCCTGGGCTCGCTGGAATCGCTCAACAGCGAGGGCGCCGCACGCTTCAACGCCAAGTTCCCGCAAGGCATTCCCACCAGCGCCTGCGGCGAAGGTGCCTACAGTGTGAACGGCGTGCGCTACTACTCCTGGAGCGGCACCAGCCCGCTGACCAACGTGCTCGACCCCAGCGACCTGCTGATGGGCGCCTCGTCGCTGACCTTCGGCAGCGAAGCCAACGACGGCCTGGTCGGTCGCTGCAGTTCGCGCATGGGTCAGGTGATCCGCGACAACTACCGGATGAACCATCTCGACGAGGTCAACCAGACCCTGGGGCTGACCAGCCTGTTCGAGACCGATCCGGTCACCGTTTATCGTCAGCATGCCAACCGCCTGAAAAACGCCGGGCTCTAGAACGCCACTCGTAGGGTGCGCCAACGCTGGCGGTGCGCGCGGCGCACCCTACAGCCCCGCTTCGGATCGGGAGCAATCCCGATCCGACGCTTTATTGGAACCTGCCGTGAACAAAGCCCTGTTTGCCCTGCCTCTGCTGTTCGCCGTCTGCCTGGCGCTGATGCTCTACCTCGAGCCCGGGCATCTGCCTGATCGCTTCAGTCCTGCTGCCGTGACCACCGTCGTATCGCCGACATCGATCGACCAGGGCGCTGCGTCGGTAGTCCCCGTCCCCGAGAAAGTGAGCAGGAAGCTTGCGCTGCCCAGTTCCTTCGCCGGCACCCAGGTCGATGGCAGCTTTCGCGTCGACGCCGACGGCAATCTGATCGTCAGCGAGGACATTCGCCGCATCTTCGACTACTTCCTCGCCAGCATCGGCGAGGAAAGCCTGCAGGCCAGCATCGGGCGTCTGCGTGGCTATATCGACAGCCAGCTGGCCGAGCCAGCACGCGCCCGCGCGCAGGCCCTGCTCGATCAGTACCTGGCCTACAAACGCGAGCTGGTGCTGCTGGAGCGCGACCTGCCGCAGCTGGCCAGCCTGGATGCCCTGCGCCAGCGTGAAGCCGCGGTACAGGCCCTGCGCGCACGGCTGTTCGACAGCGAAACCCACCAGGCCTTCTTCGCTCGCGAGGAAGGCTACAACCGCTTCACCCTGGAGCGCCTGGCCATCCAGCATGACGCCAGGCTGAGCGACGACGAAAAAGGCCTGGCCGTGGACCGTCTGCGCGCCTCGCTGCCGGAGGAGATGCAGGACATGGTCCTGCCGCAGCTGCAGCAGGAGCTGCGCCAGCACACCGCGCGGCTGCAGGCACAAGGCGCCAGTGCGGCGCAGATCCGCCAGCTGCGTCAGCAACTGGTGGGCGCAGAAGCCACCACGCGGTTGGAAGCGCTGGATCAGCAGCGACAGAGCTGGCAGAAAAGGCTGGATGACTATCTCGCCGCCAAGGCAGACATCGAGGCCAACACGGGCCTCAGCAGCGGCGACAAACGCGCCGCCATCGAGGCGCTGGCCGCCGAGCGCTTCGACGAGCGCGAGCGTCTGCGCCTGGATGCGGCCGAGCAACTGGCCGCCACCAACCGTCAGTAGCGTTTCAGGCGCTGTCGCGCATCACCAGCTCGAAGCCGACATCGATGCAGTGCTGCTCCGGCGTCTCGCCGCGCATCAGTGCCAGCAGCATGTTCGCCGCCAGCTCGCCGATGCGTCCGCGCGTGGTACGCACCGTGCTCAGCGCCGGATGCATCCAGGCCGCCGCAGGCAGGTCGTTGAAACCGGCGATGGCCAGCCGCCCCGGCACCTCGAGGCCCAGCTGACGGGCGCGGAACAGCGCGCCCATGGCCAGGTCGTCGTTGTTGAAGAACACCGCATCGATCTGCGGCTGCTGCGCCAGCAGGCGGTCGAGCAGCTCAGCGCCCAGGCCGATGGACGACAGCTCGGGAGTGAGCAGCTCCAGCGCCGGATCGTGGCGACCCAGGTAACGCATCACCTGGCGATAGCCTTCGGCGCGCTGCAGGGTGCGCGGGTCGAGCTGGGCAGCGGCAAAGGCGATGTGGCGATAGCCGCGCTGCACCAGGGCGCGGGTCATGGCGGCACCCGCCTCGACCTGGGAGAAACCGACGCAGTAGTCCTCGGGTTCGTCGCTCAGCTCCATCAGCGTCACCAGCGGACAGGTGCTGGCGCCGAGAATCTCGCGCGCCGCGTCGCTGCGCTCGAAGCCGGTGACCAGCAGACCCGCCGGCTGGTGCGCCAGGTAGGAGCGCAGCAGGCGCTCGTCTTCCTCGACCCGGTAATGGCTGACGCCGATCATCATTTCGAAGCCGGCCGGCATCAGCACCCGCTGGATGGCCTCGACGGTGTCGACGAACACCGAGTTGGACAGCGAGGGAATCACCACCGCCACCAGGTTCGAGCGCGAACTGGCCAGCGCCCGCGCCGCCGGATTGGGCACGTAGCCGAGCGCCTGGGCGGCGCGCATCACCTGCTCGCGCAGGGCGTCGGAGACCCTGCCCGGCTGCGACAGCGCGCGCGAGGCGGACATCAGCGAGCAGCCGGCAGCCTTGGCCACATCCGACAGGGTGACGCGTTCGGCGGAACGGCGACGACGTTGACTCATAGCGCCTCCAGGAAAGACCAGGCCGCGATTCTAGCAGCCTGGACGACGAATAAAGCGCGGGGCACGCCGCCCGGGGTACCGCCACCATGCAAGGAGCGGCACCGCCTGCGTGCCCCGCGAAACTTAAAGGGCGGCCTTCTCAGCCTCGGCCTGCACCTGATCGAACAGCTGCTGGCCGACCGTGTCGACCACCTTCTGGATCGCCGGCGCGGCCTGCTCGCGCATGCGCTGCACTTCGGCGGGGTCCACCTCGTTGATCTGCATGCCCTTGTCCTTCAGCTCGGCCAGCGCGCGGGCGGCTTCCTCGCGGGTGTCCTGGCGCTCGAAGTCACGCGCCTTCTTCGCGGCCTCCATGAGAATGTTCTGCTCGGTCTGCGACAGGCCGTCCCACCAGCGCTTGGACACGGTGACGATCCACGGGCTGTACACGTGGTTGGTCACGGTCAGGTACTTCTGCACCTCGTAGAACTTCGAGGAAAGGATGGTGTTGAACGGGTTCTCCTGACCGTCCACGGCCTTGGTCTCCAGCGCGGTGAACAGCTCGGAGAACGGCAGCGGCACGGCGTTGGCGCCCATCAGCTTGAAGGTGTCGAGAAACACCGGGTTGGGCATCACGCGCAGCTTGACCCCGGAGAAGTCCTCCAGCCTGGTGATCGGCCGGGTGTTGTTGGTCAGGTTGCGGAAACCGTTCTCCCAGTACACCAGGCCGACCAGGCCCTTCTCCTCCAGCTTGTCCATCACCTGGCGGCCGACCGGGCCGTCGAGCACGGCGTCGGCCTGTTCGGCGCTGCTGAACAGGAAAGGCGTATCCCACACCGCCATTTCCTTGGTGATGCCGACCAGCGTCGCGGTGGAGCCGACCATCATTTCCTGGGCACCGCCGATCAGCGCGCTCTGCATCTGGTCGTCCGACCCCAGGCTGGCAGCGCCGAAGGTGCGCACCTTGAGTTTGCCGTCAGAGGCCTTGGCCACCTCCTCGGCGAACAGCTTGGCCGCGCGGCCCTGGTTGCTGTTCTCGTTAAGGCCGTAGCCGAAGCGGATCATCCGCGAACGGACTTCGTCGGCGTGAACGCTGACGGCGGCGAGTGGGCTGCACAGCATGGCAGCGGTGAGGATGGCGAGCAGCGGACGTTTCATCGGGACTACCTCTTATTGTTGTGAAGAAAGCCGGCGCACCCGCGCCGGTGGGTCAACTCAGCGCAACCAGGCCAGCGGCACGGTAACGATGGACGGAAACGCTATCAGCAGGACGACGATGCCCAGGTAGATCAGGAAGAACGGCATCACCCCGCGCACCAGGACCTCCATGCGCAGCTTGCCGATACCGCCGACCACGTTGAGCACGGTGCCCACCGGCGGCGTGATCAGGCCGATGGAGCCGATCAGCACGAACATCACGCCGAAGTACACCGGGTCGACCCCGGCCTTGATGGCGATCGGCGCCAGCACCGGGGCGAGGATCAGGATGGTCGGGGTCAGGTCCAGCACCATGCCCACCGCGATCATCAGCAGCATGATCGCCAGCACCAGCAGGCGCGGGTGCTCGGCCAGCGGCCCGAGCATGGAGCCGATCTCGTCCGGCAGCTGGGCCAGGGTGATCATGTAGGCCGACACCGTTGCCGCGGCGCAGAGGAACATCACCGAGGCGGTGGTGCGGCTGGCGCGGGTCAGGGTCTCGATCAGGTCCGTCCAGCTCAGCTCGCGGTACAACAGGGTCGACACCGCCAGGGCATAGACCGCGGCGACCACGGCCGCCTCGGTCGGGGTGAAGATGCCGAAGCGCAGGCCGCCGACGATGATCACCGGCAGCATCAGCGCCGCCACGCCATCGACCAGTACCCGGCGACGCTCGGCGGCGCTGGCCTTGGGCGGCGTCGGCTCGGTGAAGCCGCGGGCGATCAGGGTCCAGGCGACGATCAGCCCGGCACCCATGATCAGCCCCGGCACCAGACCGGCCATGAACAGCTGGCTGATCGAGGTATTGGTGACCACGCCATAGATCACGAAGGGCATCGACGGCGGGATGATCGGCGCGATGATGCCGCCAGCGGCCACCAGGCCGGCCGAGGAATGCAGCGGATAGCCGCGCTGACGCATCATCGGCAGCAACAGGGTGGCCAGCGCCGCGGTGTCGGCCAGCGCCGAGCCGGACATGCTCGCCAGCAACACCGCGGCGGCAATGGCGACGTAACCGAGGCCGCCGCGTAGATGGCCGAAATAGGCCTGGGCCATAGCGATGATGCGCCGCGAGATGCCGCCGGCGTTCATCAGCTCGCCGGCGAGGATGAAGAAAGGCACGGCCAGCAGCGGGAAGCTGTCGGCGCCGGCGAGCAGGTTCTGCGCCAGCAGCTGCACGTCCCAGAAATCCAGGTACCACATCAGCACGGCGGCGGTGAGGATCAGGGCGAAGGCGATGGGCATGCCGAAGGCCATGAACCCCAGCAGGGATGTAAGGAAGACGGCGACGGTCATCGGCAGGTCCTCGCTGGGCAGTGCCCGTATTGTTGGAAATCAGACAGCATCATTCGACCTGCGCCTGCGTCAGCCTTGCCTGCGGCGCGTGCCGCCAGAGATTGACCAGCTGCACCACCGCGAGAATCGCCAGCACCGCCATGCTCGCCAGCACCGGCAGCATGGCCAGCACCACGGGATAGCCGACCACCGTGCTGTGGTTGCCCCAGCCGTACTGCACCTGCATCCACGCGCCCCAGGCCGACAGCAGGCTGGCGCCGGCCACCAGCAGCCAGCTCAGCGAATCCACTAGGCGCTGCGCCAGTTGCGGAAAGCGGTCGCGGATCATGCGGAAGGTCATCAGCTCGCCGCGGCGCATGCTCGAGGCCACGCCGACGAACACCAGCCAGACGAAGGCCAGCCGCGACAGCTCCTCGGCGCCCGGCCAGCCGGTGCCAAAGGCGTAGCGCAGCACCACGTTGGCAAACACTGCCACCACCATGAATGCCATCAGAACGGCCATCAGGCCGTCGGTGAGGCGATCGAACAGGCGCGCCAGGCGCCCTTCGTAAATCGGCTCGGCGCCCAGTTGCGGCCCCTGGTTAGCGCTATCAATTTCGGGCATGGCAGCAACGTCCTCCTCCACCGAAACAGCCTCCGGCAGATCGCGACACAGCCAGGCACGGATCTGCTCCAGCAGCGACTCGCGGCTGTCGGCCGCATTCAGCACGCAGACATGCGGCTCGCCGGCCGGCGTTTCGAGGGTGGCGAACTGGCTGTCGACCAGTGAGGTGGGCATGAAGTGTCCGGGGCGCGCGCCGACCCGCTGCAGCGCGGTGGCATGGTCGATCTGCAGATGGACGAACTGCAGCCCTGGCACCGCCGCGCGCAGACGCTCACGGTAGACGCGCTTGAGCGCCGAGCAGGCCAGCACGAAGCCCTCGCCCGCCGCCTGTGCAGCGAGCATCTGCTCGCACAGGGCGTCCAGCCAGTGGCTGCGGTCATCGTCGCTCAGGGGAATGCCGGCGCGCATGCGCTCGACGTTTGCAGGAGGATGGAAGTGGTCGGCTTCGATATGGCGCCAGCCGAGGGTGGCGGCCACCGCCTGGCTGATTTCGCTCTTGCCGGAGCCGCTGACGCCCATGACCACCAGGGTGGCGCGGGCAGGCAGGGTGAAAGGCTGTTGCTGCATGGAAACTCCAGGACACCATCGATGTGGTGCCGCTCATTGTTTGCGCCGGATGTTAGCGCTATCCAAATCGTTCGACAACCCCGCACCGGCAACATTTGGTAGAGCATTTCCCGCATCTGCCATGGTCAAGTGCTGGTCCGTAACCAATGGACAAGGTCAAGATCGCCTGCCTGCACCCAAGGAGATGTTTCGCTTATGCATCGGCCGAGCCCCCGCGTCTGGCTGCCCGCCCTGCTGCTACCGCTGGCCGCGCAGGCCGAGAACGCCAGCTATCAGGCCGAGCCGCTGGTGGTTACTGGCAGCCGCTATCAGGCAAGCGGCTGGCGCCTGCCCTTTTCGGTCAACCGCATCGATGCCGAGCAGGCCACTCTGGGCAAGCCGGGGGTCAATCTGTCCGAGGCGCTCGGCAGCGTGCCCGGCCTGGTGGTGCAGAACCGGCAGAACTACGCGCAGGATCTGCAGGTGTCCTCGCGTGGCTTCGGCGCCCGCTCGGCCTTCGGCATTCGCGGTATCAAGCTGCTGGCCGATGGCGTGCCGCTGTCCAACCCCGACGGCCAGGGCCAGGCGGCGACCTTCGATCTGGACAGCCTGGAGCGCATCGAGGTGCTGCGCGGCCCCTTCGCCAGCGTCTACGGCAGCAACTCCGGCGGGGTGATCCAGCTGTTCTCGCGCGATGGCGAGGGCGCGCCGAGGGTGTCGCTCGACACCTCGCAGGCGGCTTTCGGCACCAGCCGCACCCGTGTGGCGGCTGAAGGCGGCAATGACCAGGCGGGCTTTATCCTCAACCGCTCGCACTTCGAGACCGACGGCTATCGCGACCACAGCGGCGCCATCCTCGACAAGACCTTCGCCAAGCTCACCCTGTATCCGGACGATGCCAGCAAGCTCAGCCTGAGCTTCAGCCAGCTCGACCAGAACGACACCCAGGACCCGCAGGGCCTGACCTGGCAGCAGGTGCAGGACGACCGCCGCGCCGCCGCCCCCAGCGCTGTGGCGTTCGATACGCGCAAGACGGTCGATCACCAGCAGCTGGCCCTCAACTACGAGCGCAGCTTCGCCGCCGGCACCTGGCAGAGCACGGTCTACAGCGGCACACGGCGGGTGATTCAGTACCAGTCGATCCCGGTGGCGGTGCAGGCCAACCCGTCCCATTCCGGCGGGGTGATCGATTTCGAGCGGCGCTTCCATGGCATCGGCAACCGCTGGATCCAGCCCTTCGACCTGGGCGCCAGCCTGCTGACCCTGACCGCCGGCCTGGATTACGACCAGTCGCGCGACGACCGCCAGGGCTACGAGAACTTCGTCGGCAGCACCCTGGGCGTGAAAGGCAATCTGCGCCGTGACGAGCGCAACGAAGTCAGCAGCCTGTCACCCTACCTGCAGGCTGCCTGGCAGTTGGGCAAGCTCGACCTGCAGGCCGGCCTGCGCCATAACCAGGTGAAGTTCGAGGTGGACGACCGCTTCCTGAGCAATGGCGACGACAGCGGCTCGGTCACCTACCGCGAGCTGACCCCGACCCTGGGCGCCAGCTACGCGCTGCTGCCCGAGCTGAACCTCTACGCGAGTTGGGGCAAGGGCCTGGAGACACCGACGCTCAACGAGCTGTCCTACTCGGGCGCCGGCGGCGGTTTCGGCTTCGACCTGCAACCAGCCACCAGCAAACAGCTGGAAATCGGCCTCAAGGCCCGTCTGGCCGAGGCCACCAGCCTGCAGCTAGCGCTGTTTCAGATCGATACCGACGACGAGCTGGTGGTGGCATCCGCCAGCGGCGGCCGCACGCGCTTTCAGAACGCCGCACAGACCCGCCGCCGCGGCGTGGAGCTGGCAATGGAAAGTCAGCTCAGCGAAACCCTGCGCGCCACCCTCGCCTACACCCGCATCGACGCCGCCTACAGCCAGGACTTCACCAGCGGCGGTCGGCTGATCGAGGCGGGCAATCGCCTGCCCGGCATCCCCGCCAGCACCCTGTATGGCGAACTGGCCTGGCAGCCGCGCGAGGGCTTCAGCACCGCCCTCGAAGGGCTGTACCGCAGCAAGCTGTATGTCGAGGACAGCAACGCCGACAAGGCCGCGCCCAGTTACGCCCTGTTCAACTGGCAGGCGCGCTTCGAGCAAACGCTCGGTGCCCTGACCTTCAATCAGGTGCTACGCATCGACAACCTGCTGGACCGCGAATACATCGGCTCGGTGATAGTCGGCGAGAGCAACGGCCGCTATTACGAGCCGGGGCCGGAGCGCGCCTGGTATATCGGCGCGGGGGTGCAGTACCGGTTCGATTGAGGCGATTGCCGTAGGGGGCGCCTACAAACCGCGCGCAATCACCATCCGCTGCACGTCGCTGGTGCCTTCGTAGATCTGGCACACGCGCACGTCGCGGTAAATGCGCTCGACCGGGAAGTCCTTGAGGTAGCCGTAGCCGCCGAGGGTCTGGATCGCCGCGGAGCAGACCCGCTCTGCCATCTCCGAGGCGAACAGCTTGGCCATCGAGGCCTCGGTCAGGCATGGCAGGCCGGCTTCGCGCAGGCTGGCGGCGTGGTGCACCATCTGCCGCGCCACGGCGATCTGGGTGGCCATGTCGGCCAGGCGGAAGGCCACCGCCTGGTGCTCGATGATCGGCTTGCCGAAGGTGACCCGCTCGTGGGCGTAGTCGCGCGCCGCCTCGAACGCGGCGCGGGCCATACCTACCGATTGCGCGGCTATGCCGATGCGCCCGCCTTCCAGGTTGGCCAGGGCGATGCGGTAACCCTCGCCCTCCTCGCCCAGACGCAGCTCGGCCGGGATGCGCACCTCGTCGAGCTGGATCTGGCAGGTGTCCGAGGCATGCTGGCCGAGCTTGTCCTCCACCCGCACCACCGAGAACCCCGGCGTGTCGGTGGGTACGATAAAGGCGCTGATGCCCTTCTTGCCGGCCCCTGGGTCGGTGACGGCGAAGACGATGACCATGCCGGCGTGGCTGCCGGAGGTGATGAACTGCTTGGCGCCGCTCAGCACGTAGTGCCCGCCGTCGCGCCGCGCGCGGGTGCGCAGGTCGCTGGCATCGGAGCCGGCCTGCGGTTCGGTCAGGGCGAAGGCGCCGAGCATGCTGCCTTCGGCCAGCGGGCGGAGAAAGCGCTGTTTCTGCGCCTCGCTGCCGTATTTCAGGATCGGCATGCAGCCCACCGAGTTGTGCACGCTCATGATGGTGGAGCAGGCACCATCACCCGCCGCCACCTCTTCCAGGGCCATGGCGTAGGCCAGGTGGCCGGTCTCGGCGCCGCCCCATTGCTGCGGCACCAGCATGCCCATAAAGCCCAGCTGGCCCATCTCGGCAATGGCCTCGGCTGGGAAGCGATGCTCGCGGTCCCAGTCGGCGGCGAAGGGCTTGAGCCGTTCCTGGGCGAACTGGCGGGCCATGTCGCGGATCAGTAGTTGTTCTTCGTTGGGCAGCATGGCTGGCTCCATACGTAGGGTGCGCCGTGCGCACCGTGGATTGGCAGAAACTCTCGGTGCGCACAGCGCACCCTACGGGTCGGTTCAATACAACTCGATAGCCACAGCGGTGGCCTCGCCGCCGCCGATGCACACGGAGGCCACGCCACGCTTGAGTCCGTACTGGCTAAGGGCATTGAGCAGGGTCACCAGCACGCGCGCGCCGGAGGCGCCGATGGGGTGGCCGAGGGCGCAGGCGCCGCCGTGCACGTTGAGCTTGGCGTGGGGGATCTCCAGGTCGCGCATGGCCACCATGGGCACCACCGCGAAGGCCTCGTTGATCTCGTACAGGTCCACTTCGTTCAGGCTCCAGCCGCTGCGTGCCAGCACGCGCTGAATCGCGGTGACCGGCGCAGTGGTGAACAGGTTCGGCGCGTGGGCATGGCCGGCATGGGCGACGATACGCGCCAGCGGACTCAGGCCGCGCCGCTCGGCCTCGGACTGGCGCATCAGCAGCAGGGCCGCAGCGCCGTCGGAAATCGAGCTGGAGTTGGCCGCGGTCACGGTGCCGCCGTCGCGGAACGCCGGCTGGAGCGTGGGAATCTTCTCCGGCCTGGCCTTGGGTGGCTGCTCGTCGGTGGCGATCAGGCGCCGCTCACGCCCGGCAGGAGCCTCGACCGCGACGATCTCGTCGGCAAAATGGCCGGCCTCCATCGCCTGCTGCGCCCGGCGCAGCGACTCCAGGGCGTAGGCGTCCTGTTCCTGGCGGGTGAAACCGTAGCTCTGCGCGCAGTCCTCGGCGAAGGTGCCCATCAGCCGGCCGCGCTCGTAGGCGTCTTCCAGACCGTCGAGGAACATATGGTCGAGCACCTGGCCGTGGCCCATGCGATAGCCCGCGCGGGCGCGCTGTAGCAGGTACGGCGCGTTGGACATGCTCTCCATGCCGCCGGCCACCAGCACCTCGGCGCTACCGGCCAGCAGCAGGTCGTGGCCGAGCATCAGCGCCTGCATGCCCGAACCGCACATCTTGTTCAGCGTGGTGCATTGCG
>NZ_JAODYT010000093.1:0-14002 GCF_029834875.1 Pseudomonas sp. GD04158
TTGGGCCCCAGCACGCCCAGCACCTCGCCAGGACGCAACTGCAGATCGATGCCACTGAGCACCACGCACTGGCCGCGGCGGACTTCCAGCTGTTCGACCTGCAGCATCAGCTTCGCCCCCGCACCAGCAGGTAAAGAAAGAAAGGCGCGCCGATCAGCGCGGTGACGATGCCGATCGGCAACTCCGCGGGCGCAAGCGCCAGACGCGCGGCCAGATCGGCCAGCAGCAGCAGACTCGCGCCGGCCAATGCCGACGCAGGCAGAAGCAGGCGATGGTCGGGGCCCACCAACAAGCGCATCAGGTGCGGCACCACCAGGCCGATGAAACCGATCAGACCGGCAGCAGCCACCGCAGCGCCCACACCCAGCGCCGTACAGAGCACCAGCTCGCGCTTGAGCCGCTCCACATCGAAACCGAGATGGCGAGCCTCCGACTCCCCCAGAAGCAGGGCATTCAATGCCCGCGCCCGGCGCGGCAACCACAGCGCCACGGCCAGCGTGGCCAGCAGCAAAGGCCAGAGTCGCGCGTAGCTGGCGCCATTGAGGCTGCCCAGGTTCCAGAACGTCAGGGTACGCAGAGTTGCGTCGTCCGCCAGGTAGGTGAACAGACCGATGGCCGCCCCAGCCAGCGCGGTGAGCGCGATGCCCGCCAGCAGCATGGTCGCCACATGGGTCTGCCCGTCGCGCCGGCCCAGCCGATAGACCAGCGCCGTCACCAGCAAGCCGCCGACGAAGGCGCAGGCCGACAGCAAGTAGGGCGCAAAGGCTTCCGGCAGACCGCCCAACGCGGCGCCGCCGACGATGGCCACCGCAGCGCCCAGCGCGGCGCCGCTGGAAACGCCGACCAGGCCGGGATCGGCCAGGGGATTGCGGAACAAGCCCTGCATCGCCACACCGCAGAGCGCCAGCACCGTGCCCACCATCAACCCGAGCAGGGTGCGCGGCATACGGATCCGCGACAGGATCAGTTCGGCCTGCTGCACCGCTGCATCGGCCGCAACAGGCAGGCCCAGCAGGCGCAGGGCCGCACGCAAGGTATCGCCCAAGGGCAAGCTCACCGGCCCGAGCGCCAGCGAGAGCCACAACACGAGCACGAGCAACAGGCCCAGCGCGATGAACAATGGGCGCCTGGAAGAAGGTGAGGTCATGGCTCGCGCTTGGCTTCGGCAGTCAGGGATTGGCTGGCAGGATAAAAGCCTGCGGCCAGCATCGCCAGCCCGTCGGGCACACGCGGCCCGAGCCCACCGACCAGCAGGGTCGGGTCCAGCGCCAGCAAGCGCCCCTCGCGCGCCGCGCGGGTACCGGCCAGGGCGGGGTTCTGCTGCAGCATGGCCTGCCTGGCAGCTTCGCCTTCCAGGGCGCGGTCAGCCACCACCACGACCTGCGGATCGAGCGCCAGCAGCGCCTCGCTGGAAAGCGCCTTGTAGCCGCCGTGACTGGCCAGATTTCGCCCACCGGCACGGGTGATCAGCCAATCGGCAGCCGTATCGACACCGCCAACCAGCGGGCTGCCGCCGGCATGTCCGAGCAACAGCAGCACGCCCGGGGCCGGCTGGTCGCGTTGCGCCTGTTCGACCCACTGCTGCTGGGCCTGCAGGCGCGTCTGGTAATCGTCAAACGCGCGCTGCGCGGCCGCCTCATCGCCGAGCAGTTGCCCCAGTCGCTGCAGATTGGCCTGCAGGCTGTCCAGCTCGGCCCGCGCCGTCAGACGCTCGATGCGCACACCGGCGGCGGCCAGTTGCTGGAGTACGGGCGGCGGCCCCATTTCCTCGCTGCCGAGCAGCAGATCCGGGCGCAGGGCAAGAATGCCCTCTGCAGCCAGCTGCCGCTGGTAACCGATGCTGGGCAGCCGGGTCAGCGAGCTCGGATGACGGCTGGTGGTATCGACGCCCACCAGTCTGCTCTCGCCGCCGAGCGCCACCACCCATTCGCTCAACGCACCACCGGAACTCACCCAACGCTGTGGCAACGGCTCATCCGCCAGTACCTGGCTGGGAAACAGCAGGACGGCCGCCAGACCGCCCAAGATGTTGGAAAGACGCATGATCTCGGCTCCAGAGGATGACATCGACCCATTAGCCGCTTCAGGCGCAAACGGGTGAGATAGGACTTACCAGCGCCCGATATGGATGGCGGCAGCTGCGCGGTGGAAGACGCCCTCTCGCGGGCGATCCAGCAGCCGGCGTCAGGCGCTAACCGGCAGCCACGGCATAAGTGAGAAACAATACCATAAGATAATAATTTGCATTGGCAGAGTTGACTTGATAGCGTGACGGCCATCGTCAGCTGCCAGCACCGGGCGCCACTTATGGCCTCTGGCATAGTCGCTCCACGCCGGATCGCTCGACCGCCTCAGCAAAGCGGAGATCCGCGTTCGGGCGTTGGCGCCCCGGCAACTGCGAGTTCC
The DNA here is from genome assembly GCF_029834875.1 of Pseudomonas sp. GD04158. Taxonomy (NCBI): domain Bacteria; kingdom Pseudomonadati; phylum Pseudomonadota; class Gammaproteobacteria; order Pseudomonadales; family Pseudomonadaceae; genus Pseudomonas; species Pseudomonas sp. GD04158. The sequence goes on from NZ_JAODYT010000093.1 coordinate 2,407, forward strand.
ACTTGGCGCATGGATGCGCCCTCCTCCCTGCGGGATAATCGCGCGATCTGAAATGGAGAACGCGATGATCCGCCTATGCGCGCCGAACGAACTGGCCGAAGGTCAGAGTCGGGGCTTTCTGATCGACCAGCTGAACCTGCTCGCCGTGCGCCGGAACGGCCAGGTGCATGCCTATGTCAACCGCTGCCCACACCGCGGCATTCCGCTGGAATGGCAGAAGGACCGTTTTCTCGACGACAGCGGCAGCCTGATCCAGTGCGCCACGCACGGCGCGCTGTTTCTCATCGAGAACGGTGAATGCGTTGCCGGGCCTTGCGCCGGGCAGGCGCTGAAGATGCTGGAGTGCCGGGAAGACGCGGACGGAATCTGGATCGATCCGTAGAGTGCGCCTGGCACTTCCGGCCGGCGCATCAGTGCCGACGGCGCAACGGGCGGCTCAGCAACCAGAGGATCAGCAGCGCACCAGCCAGAATCACTGAACTGACACCCCACTGCAGCGGCCCGGCGAGGCGGAACAGTTCCGCCGGGTGCAGGCTGGGCGCGCGGATCATGCGTTCTTCGGCGGCTGCGCCGGTGGTAGGTATGTCGGCCAGGCCGTCGCCGTCCAGATCCGGCAGGCTGCGGATATGGTCGAGCAGCGCCTGCCATTCCTTGAGCTCCTGCACGCCCTCGGTGTTCGGGTCCTGGTCGACGATGGCGTCTTCGATGCGCGGCAGCGGGCGGCCCTCGGCGTCCTTGGGCACCACGTCGAGCAGGCCCTTGGTCAGGTCCGGCACCAGCCAGGTGAAGCTGCCGACGTAGCTGGTGGCAGCGATGCTGAACAGGCGCGTGTCGTTCAGATCCAGCTCGCGGTAGCCGGCAACCGGATCGCCGATCTCGATGCGACTGACGCGGTCGAACGGCACGCGCCATGGGTTGTAGGTAAAGCGCACGCCGGAGACCCGCGGGTAATAGCTGCGGCTGTCGCGCAGCTGATAGGCCAGCAGCAGCACTTCCAGCAGCGACTTGATTTCACGGGCGCTGACGTAGGCCTTGATCATCGGGTACCCAGGCTCGTCGTCGAACTGGCCGACACCCAGCGGGGCGATGCGAAACAGGTCGGAAACCTCCTGCACGCCGTGGCGGCCCTTGAGCAGATCGTCGCGGATGGTGCCGTTACCGGTGAAGGCCAGGTCGGCGTCCACGGCATGACGCAGGGCATCGGTCACCAGATTGGCCAGAGTGTGATCGCTGAAGTCGCGACCAAGGCTCTGGTCGACCTTGGCCAGCGGCTGGTCGAAGCGATAGCCCTTGGGCACCAGCATGCGTTCGCTGACCACCTGCTTGAAGTCCTCCACCTTGGCGGTGATCGCCTCGTCGCCGGCGATGCTGTCGTTGACCGGATGCAGGCGGTAGTCGCGCAGGCGCGGCACACCGTCGTCGCCGAGGGTCATGCGCAGCTCGCCGAGGTACTGGATTTCCGAGCCGGCCTGCATCACCGGGGTGCGGCCGTTGACCAGCACCGGTTGCGGCAACGCCACATGCGAATGGCCGCCGACGACGATGTCGATGCCCGGCACCTGCTCGACCAGCTCCACCTCTTCGCCGCGCCAGCTGCCATCGGCCTGCTGGGTGACGCCCATGTGCGAGAGCAGGATGACCACCTCGGCGCCCTCCTCGCGCAACTTGGCCACCATCTCCCTGGCGGTGGTCACCGGGTCGGCGAAGGTCACCGGCTTGATCATCGGGCTGACCGCCACGGCGTTGTTGCCGAGCAGGCCGAACAGGCCGAAGCGGATGCCGCCACGCTCGATCAGCCTGTACGGCAGGATGCGTCCGGCCTCGGCGTGCGCTTGCAGGCTGTCATCGGCCTTGCTCGTTTCGTCGAAGCGCATGTTGCTCGACAGCAACGGCAGCAGCGCGTCGCCCTTGGCCTTGTGCGCGGCGCTGATCATCGCCGCGAGGCCGGCGGGACGGAAGTCGAATTCGTGGTTGCCGATCACCGCGGCGTCGTAGCCCAGTTCGGTCATCAGGCGCAGTTCGCTGCCCATCTCGCGGGCGATGGTGTGAAACAGCGTGCCCATGGTGAAGTCGCCGCCATCGAGCAGCAGCAAGGGCTCGTCGCCGGCCGCGGCGCGCCGCTCATTCAACAGGGTGGCCAGGCGCGCGACGCCGCCTACGGTATCGTCATCGTTCAGCGTCGCCGGGCTGTACTCGTTGTTGGGGCCGAAGCCGAGCAGGCGCGACTGCCAGTCGTTGCTGTGCAGGATGGTGAAGCTGCGTTCGGCAGCGGCCAGCGGCGTGGCGGCCAGCAGGCCGGCGAGCAGAAGGGAGGGAAGCAGACGCATGGACGATCCTTGGCGATGAGTGCAGACAGTATGCTGCAGGCCGCCCGCGCCCACAGCGACCGATCGGGACGCGATTTGTCGCCAATCGAGTCAGGCATTCATTGCCACAGGTCAGCGCCGCAGACCGGCACAGCGACTAGGCTGAAAGCAGGACAGCGAAGCGGAGAAGGGCGATGGATCATTTTGACCTGATGCTGGTACTGCTGATCGGCGGCTTCCTGCTGCTGGGAGTCGGCTTCAATTTCCGCGAGCACGAATGGGGCGTGCGCGTGCTCGGGTTGGGGGTATTGCTGATGCTTGTGCCGATTGCGCTACGGGTGCATCTGGCATTGGCGTAGGGTGCGCCATGCGCACCGAGCGATATTGATGGTGTCGCGGTTGCGCAAAGCCGGTGCGCGCGGCGCACCCTACGGGCCGCGATCTCGGGGCTGCACGCCGCATCGCAGGGTGCGCCATGCGCACCGGGGCATCGTGGTTCGCGGGAGGTCGACGACGCCCTACCGTTTCCAGCGCTCGGCGGCGCTCTGGTCGCTGCAGCGACCTTCGACCCAGCGCGGGCCTTCGCTGGTGTCTTCCTTCTTCCAGAATGGGGCGCGGGTCTTTAGATAATCCATGACGAAGTTGCAGGCGTCGAACGCCGCCTGGCGATGGGCGCTGCTGGTGCCGACGAAGACGATGGGCTCGCCCGGCTCCAGGCGGCCAATGCGGTGGATGATCTCGATGCCCAGCAGCGGCCAGCGCTCGCGCGCCTCATCGGCGATCTTGGCCAGAGCCTTTTCGGTCATGCCGGGGAAGTGTTCGAGAAACATGCCGCCCACTTCGCGGCCCTCATTGAAGTCGCGCACGTAGCCGACGAAGGTGACCACCGCGCCGATGCCGAGGTTGGCGGCATGCAGGGCGTTGAGCTCGGTGCCGGGGTCGAAGGGCTGGGCCTGTACGCGGATGGTCATGGGGAGTGTCTCGTTCGGTGGGGGGCTGCCGGGGCGGTTCGGTGGGTTGATGGTGGGCTGAAGCCCACCCTACAAGGCTGTGGTCAGGGGTTGCCGGCGTGGGGTGGTGGGCTGAAGCGGAGCGGCGCCCGGTCCACCCTACGGTGCCTGCATCAACCGCCGGTGACTGTGGGGAAGAAGGCCACTTCGTCGCCTTCGGCCAGCGGCTCGTCGAGGCTGCACAGCTCCTGATTACGCGCGCACATCAGGTTCTGCTCGCCCAGCACTTCCCACTCGCCGCCGCGGGCGACCAGGTGCAGGCGCAGGTCGTCGAGGGTGGCGAAGTCGCCGCTGAGTTGTTCGTCGTCACGGCCCAGGGTTTCGCGGTAGCGGGCGAAATACTGCACGCGGATCATGCTTGCTCCTCCAGCTTGTAGTGACCGCTCTTGCCACCGAGCTTCTCCAGCAGGCGCACCTGCTCGATGACCATGCCGCGATCCACGGCCTTGCACATGTCATAGATGGTCAGCGCGGCGACGCTGGCGGCAGTCAGTGCCTCCATCTCGACACCGGTTTGCCCGGACAGTTTGCAGCGTGCGGTGATATGCACGCAGTCATCGCCTTCGGCGCTCAGCTCGACCTTGACGCCGGTGAGCATCAGCGGGTGGCACAAGGGGATCAGATCGCTGGTTTTCTTCGCCGCCTGGATGCCGGCGATGCGCGCCACGGCGAACACGTCGCCCTTGGGGTGCTCGCCGGCGACAATCATCTGCAAGGTGGCAGGCAGCATGCGCACGCGCGCTTCTGCGGCGGCCTCGCGGAAGGTGGTCGCCTTGTCGGTGACGTCGACCATATGCGCGCGGCCTTGGGAATCGAGATGGGTCAGCACGGGTTAGCTCCTGGCGGGAATCGGCCGATTGTAAACCCGTGGGTCAGGATTTGCAGTCATGTCGTAGCCCGGATGCAATCCGGGGTGTGCGGCTGTGCGCAACCCCGGCTGGGCTATGCAGGTATTGCCCCCTCTCCCGCAAGCGGGAGAGGGAAGCGAGGGTGCTACATATGGGTTTCCGCGTATTCCGCCAGGATCGAGCGCGGCACCCCTTGCAGGGTGATGTGCACGCCGTGGGGGAAGTCCTTGAAGCGTTCGGTGAGGTAGGTCAGGCCCGAGCTGGGCGCCGACAGATAGGGGGTGTCGATCTGCGCCAGGTTGCCCAGGCACACCACCTTGGAGCCGTTGCCGGCGCGGGTGATGATGGTCTTCATCTGGTGCGGGGTGAGGTTCTGGCATTCGTCGATGAGGATCAGACTCTGCTGGAAGCTGCGCCCGCGGATGTAGTTGAGCGATTTGAACTGCAGCGGCACCTTCTGCAGGATGTAGTCGACGCTGCCATGGGTGCTCTCGTCGTCCATGTGCAGCGCTTCGAGGTTGTCGGTGATGGCGCCGAGCCAGGGCTCCATCTTTTCCGCCTCGGTGCCGGGCAGAAAGCCGATTTCCTGATCCAGCCCCTGCACGCTGCGGGTGGCGATGATGCGCCGGTAGCGCTTGCTGACCATGGTCTGCTCGATGGCCGCGGCCAGCGCCAGGATGGTCTTGCCGGAGCCGGCGGCGCCGGACAGGTTGACCAGGTGGATGTCCGGATCGAGCAGCGCGAACAGCGCCAGCGCCTGATGGATGTCGCGCGGCTTCAGGCCCCAGGCCTCCTGATGCAGCAGCGGCTCCTGGTGCATGTCGAGGATGACCAGCTCATCGCCCTTGATCGCCTTGATCCAGCCGACGAAACCCTGCTCGTCGAGGATGAACTCGTTGACGTGCACCGCCGGCAGGTTGTCGGTGAGTTGCACGCGGTGCCAGGTGCGACCGTGGTCCTGACGGGTCTCCACCTTGCTCACCCGGTCCCAGAACGAGCCAGGCAGGTCGTGATAGCCCTTCGATAGCAGCGAGACGTCATCGACCAGTTGGTCGGTGTGGTAGTCCTCGGCATCGATGCCGCAGGCGCGCGCCTTCAGGCGCATGTTGATGTCCTTGGTCACCAGCACCACGGACAGACCGGGATTGCGCGTCTTCAGCTCCACCAGCTGATTGATGATCTTGTTGTCGTTGAGATCCTCGGGCAGCCAGGTAACCGGGGCGGCACGCTTGCTCATGAGGATGGACAGACAGCCGCAGGGGCCGCTCTTGCCACGCTGGATGGGGACGCCGAGCTCCACGTCCTCGGGTTCGGCACCCGCGAGGATCTGGTCGATCAGGCGGATGGCCTGGCGACATTCGGCGGCTACGCCGTGCTTACCGGATTTGAGTTTGTCGAGTTCCTCCAGCACCGTCATCGGAATGGCGACGTGGTGCTCTTCGAAGTTCAGCAAGGCGTTGGGATCGTGAATCAGGACGTTGGTGTCGAGGGCGTAGAGGGTTGGAGCGGTGGGCTTGGAGCGTCCGTGGTCATCCATACTCGGTCACCTTCTTGTAGTAGCCAAGCGACGCAAGACCAGGACGGTTCTGCGCCGCGGAGAGGCCGCCGACTCCTCAGTGCCGGGGCTGAGAAGGTGCAAGCAAGGTGAGGGCCAATGGCCGCCACCTGTCTGCAGGTTTCGGCGGTCTTGCTTTTTTATTACTCCAATTCTTATGACAGAAAAACGTTTTTTTCGTCTCAGGCAGGTTTATTTGTCGACGCGACAGATAGCGCTTGGCGCGCGCCATGGCCCCCGTTAAAGTCCGAAGTCGCACCGCGCTTTCCTTCCCTGCCTCCCCTGCCCCGAATCTGCCCCCTGCGCGCCAGGAGTATGCAGCAGCCTCTCTCAATCGCCCCCATAGGTGGTCTTGTACAGGCCCAGCTTCTAGAATCGCCGTCACGCTTTCTGGAGACCTGCTCATGCTGATGGTGATTTCACCGGCCAAGACCCTCGACTACGAGACCCCGCCAGCCACCCCGCGCTTCACCCAACCCGAACACCTCGACCATGCCCAGGAACTGATCGCTCAGCTGCGCGACTTCAGCCCGGCGCAGATCGCCGAGCTGATGCACCTCTCCGACAAGCTCGCCGGCCTCAATGCCGCACGCTTCGGCAGCTGGGAACGCCCGTTCAACCCGTCCAACGCCAAGCAGGCGCTGCTGGCCTTCAAGGGCGACGTGTACACCGGCCTGCATGCCGAGGATTTTTCCGAGGATGACTTCGACTTCGCCCAGGCTCACCTGCGCATGCTGTCCGGCCTGTATGGCGTGTTGCGCCCGCTGGACCTGATGCAGCCCTACCGCCTGGAAATGGGCACCAAACTGGTCAACGGTCGCGGCAAGGACCTGTACGCCTTCTGGGGCGAGCGCATCAGCGCCTGGCTGAACCAGGCGCTGGCCGCCCAGGGCGATGAGGTGCTGCTCAACCTGGCGTCCAACGAATACTTCGGCGCCGTCAAGCGCAAGGCCTTGAACGCACGCATCATCGACACCGAGTTCAAGGACCTGAAGAACGGCCAGTACAAGATCATCAGCTTCTACGCCAAGAAGGCCCGCGGCCTGATGGCGCGCTACGTGATCAAGGAACGCCTGACCAACCCCGAGGGCCTGAAGGATTTCAACTATCAGGGCTACCGTTATTCGGCCGAGCATTCCAAGGCCGACAGCCTGGTCTTCCTGCGCGATCAGCCGCTGGACTGAGATTTTTCCCTTCCGCCTGCTTGCCGCTCATCGGGTGGCGAGCAGGCGCCCGCCATTCGCCTCACCTGCCCCCTCTCTCGCGCCAGCGCCTCGCTCGAGCGCAAGCGGCTGCCGACCGACACCCCCTTCTGCGCCTTCTGGCGAAACGGCAAAAACCCGCCTGACTTCACACTTTCAGAACAGTTTGATTTTTTATCGAACTTATTCGTCTAGTTAGTTATCCGATAGTTTCGCGACAACTAAATTGCATAATGCCATCGTGCATTTTGCAACTTGCTAGCACAGTGAGATCAATTAGGCGTTCAGCTGCCGTTCAGCACAGGACGAACGGTAGGAACTATCGGAAAACACCGACACTCATACAGCCCGTACACATTTCAATACGTATTTTCTTATCGGCAGGGACAACCAGACGGCATATGCGCCGCCTTATCACAGTTTCTTAACCGAAAGACTAGTACGTTTTACAGGGAGGTCCAGAAACCCACCAAAGCGCTGATATAGACGCCTCAGCGAGGCCGCAGGAACAATATCAAAGGGCCACGAGCTTATATAAGGCCCCCATCAGGCGCTGCCATCTAGCGCCCTACTCTTCTTATGCCTGGATGAACTTGCCAACTCTTCAGAAGCAAGTTCACGGAATAGTTTTGCCATTTGGCCAGTATTTCAAATCGCATCAACGGACGAGGTAAAAATCATGCGAATCAGTATCTTCGGTTTGGGTTATGTAGGCGCTGTATGTGCCGGCTGTTTGTCGGCCCGCGGCCATGACGTTATTGGCGTGGATATCTCAGCGACCAAGATCGACCTGATCAACAACGGCAAGTCGCCCATCGTCGAGCCGGGTCTGGAGGAGCTGCTGCAACAGGGTCTGCGCCAGGGCCGCCTGCGTGGCACGACCGATGTCACCGCCGCGGTACTGGAGAGTGATGTGTCGTTCATCTGCGTCGGTACTCCGAGCAAGAAGAACGGCGATCTGGAACTGAACTACATCGAAGGCGTGTGCCGCGAGATCGGCCTGGCCCTGCGCGACAAGGCCGAGCGCCACACCGTGGTGGTACGCAGCACCGTACTGCCGGGCACCGCCAAGAACGTGGTGCTGCCGATTCTCGAGGACTGCTCGGGCAAGAAGGCCGGTGCCGATTTCGGCCTGGCGGTGAACCCCGAGTTCCTCCGCGAAAGCACCGCGATCAAGGACTACGACTTCCCGCCGATGACCGTCATCGGTGAGCTGGACAAGGCCTCCGGCGACCTGCTGGAAAGCATCTACAGCGAGCTGGACGCGCCGATCATCCGCAAGGACATCGAAGTCGCCGAGATGATCAAGTACACCTGCAACGTCTGGCACGCGGCCAAGGTCACCTTCGCCAACGAGATCGGCAACATCGCCAAGGCGGTCGGCGTCGACGGTCGCGAGGTGATGGACGTGGTCTGCCAGGACCACAAGCTGAACCTGTCCAAGTACTACATGAAGCCCGGCTTCGCCTTCGGCGGCTCCTGCCTGCCCAAGGACGTGCGTGCGCTGAACTACCGCGCCAGCAGCCTGGACGTGGACGCGCCGCTGATCGGCTCGCTGATGCGCAGCAACGCCGCCCAGGTGCAGAAGGCCTTCGACATCATCGCCAGTCACGACTCGCGCAAGGTCGCCCTGCTCGGCCTGAGCTTCAAGGCCGGTACCGACGACCTGCGTGAAAGCCCGCAGGTGGAGCTGGCCGAGATGCTGATCGGCAAGGGCTACGACCTGAGCATCTACGACCGCAACGTCGAGTACGCCCGCGTCCACGGCGCCAACAAGGACTACATCGAGTCGAAGATCCCGCACGTTTCCTCGCTGCTCAACAGCGATCTGGATGACGTGGTGGCGAACGCCGACATCATCGTCCTGGGCAACAGCGACGAGCGCTTCGCCAAGCTGGCCGAGCAGGCCCCGAGCGGCAAGCGCGTGGTCGACCTGGTCGGTTTCATGCCCCACGCCAGCAACGGCGTGGCCGAAGGCATCTGCTGGTAAGGCCCAGACGTACCCGCGCGCCCCGCGCGCGGGTACCGAGAGACGCATATGGACAAGCTCAAGAACGGCCTCAACCAAGCCAGCGGCTGGCTGCTGTACCTCAGCCTGCTGATGCTGCTGGCGCTGGCGCTGCCCCGCTCGGTGTTCGACCCCGAGTCGCGGCACTTCCTGCTGCTGATCGGCATCGTCGGCATCTGGCGTTATTCCATGGGCGCCATGCATTTCGTGCGTGGCTGCCTGTTCCTCTACCTGGTTTATCCCTGGTATCGCTGCAAGGTGAAAAAACTCGGCAAGGACGCCGACCCCTCTCATGTGTATCTGCTGGTCACCAGCTTCCGCATCGAGGCGCTGACCACCGCCATGGTCTACCGCTCGGTGATTCGCGAAGCCATCGACTGCGGCTACCCGAGCACCCTGGTGTGCTCCATCGTCGAGCTCTCCGACGAGTTGCTGATCAAGAACCTCTGGGCCCAGGCCCAGCCGCCGGAACACGTCAAGCTGGACATCGTGCGCATCCCCGGCACCGGCAAGCGCGACGGTCTGGCCCACGGTTTCCGCGCCATTTCCCGGCAGATGCCGGATCGTGACGCGGTGGTGGCGGTGATCGACGGCGACACCGTGCTCGAGCCCGGTGTGGTGCGCAAGAGCGTGCCCTGGTTCAAGCTCTTCCCCAATGTCGGCGGGCTCACCACCAACGAGTTCTGCGAGGTGCGCGGCAGCTACATGATGAGCGAGTGGCACAAGCTGCGCTTCGCTCAGCGCCACCTCAACATGTGCTCGATGGCCCTCTCCAAGCGCGTGCTGACCATGACCGGGCGCATGTCGGTGTTCCGCGCCAGCGTGGTGACCGACCCCGAGTTCATCCGCGACGTGGAAAGCGACCACCTGGAGCACTGGCGCCTGGGTCGCTTCCAGTTCCTCACCGGCGACGACAAGTCCAGCTGGTACAGCCTGATGCGCCTGGGCTACGACACCTTCTACGTGCCCGATGCGGCGATCAACACGGTCGAGCATCCGCCGGAGAAGAGCTTCATCAAGGCCAGCCGCAAGCTGATGTTCCGCTGGTACGGCAACAACCTGCGGCAGAACTCACGGGCCCTGCGCCTGGGCTTCGGTCGCCTCGGTGCCTTCACCACCCTGGTGCTGTTCGACCAGCGCGTGTCGATGTGGACCTGCCTGCTGGGCCTGTGCGTGGCGATCATCGCCAGCCTCAAGTACAGCGTGATGTACCTGCTGATCTACCTGCTGTGGATCGGCTGCACGCGCCTGATCCTGACGCTGCTGCTGATGCTCTCCGGGCACCGCATCGGCCCGGCCTACCCGGCGCTGCTCTATTACAACCAGATCGTCGGCGCCCTGGTGAAGATCTACGTGTTCTTCCGCCTCGACCAGCAATCCTGGACGCGCCAGAACACCAAGCTCAACCGCGGCCTGTCCAGCTTCGCCAACTGGTTCAACAGCTGGTCGTCGCGCGCCATGACCTTCTCTGCCTCCTGTGTCTTCATCGCCGCGCTGCTGGCGCTGGTGTGACCGTACTCGAATAGGAATTAGCCACCATGAACTCCGTCGCCAATCACAACGTCGTCCATGAGTCCGAGGCCCAGCGCCAGCACGCCCGCGTCAAGCTGCCGGGGCGTTTGCGCTTCACCAATGCCAAGGGCGAGCGCATCGACGCGCGCCTGCAGGATGTCTCTGCCGGCGGCTTCAGCTTCACCAACGAAAAGACCACGCACAAGGTCGGCGATTTCCATCGCGGCCAGCTGCAGTTCCAGCTCGACAGCCTGGTACTGGGCCTGGACGTGGAATTTCAGGTCAACTCGGTACAGCCGGAGCACAACCGCGTCGGCTGCCAGTTCCAGGGCCTGCGCGCACGCGAGGCCGCCGCCCTGCGCCACCTGATCAGCAGCCACCTGGCCGGCGAGCTGGTCAATGTCGGCGAGGTGCTGCACATCCTCCAGCGCGACAACTTCACCAAGGCGCGCAAGAGCGGCAGCGGCGGTGGCATGGGCATGTTCGAACGGCTGCGTGCGGTGACCTTCAGCGCCGCCATCTTCGTCATCGGCCTGGCCGCCTTCGGCTACATCGGCAAGTCGATCTACGGCCTGTACTTCGTCACCCACGCCCAGTCGGCGCAGGTCAGCCTGCCCGCCCTGCAGGTCACCATGCCGCGTGAGGGCAGCGTGCAGAGCCTGGTGCAGCCCGACGGCATCGTGGAAAAGGGCGCACCGATCGCCACCTTCACCACCAGCATGCTGGAGATGCTCAAGGGGCATCTGGGCGAGGATCAGCTCGAGCCGAGCCAGATCGAGGCGCTGTTCGCCCGCGAAATGCAGGGCACCCTGACCAGCCCGTGCAACTGCAAGATCGCCCGCCAGCTGGTGGCCGACGGCCAGTTCGCCAGCAAGGGCGACGTGATCTTCGAACTGGTGCCGCAGGATGGTATCGCCACCGTCGCCGCCAGCTTCCCCTACCGTCACCTGGAGCAGGCGCGCCCCGGCACGCCGGTGAGCTTCAAGGTGGCCGGCGAAGATGCGCCGCGCCGCGGCGAAATCGTCAGCAGCAGCCTGCATGACGGCGGCCTGTCCGCCGACATCCGCGTGGTGATCAAGCCGGAGGAAACCCTGCCGGCCAGCCTCGCCGGTCAGCCGGTGGACGTGGTGATCGACCGCGGCCCGTCGCTGGGCT
>NZ_JAODYT010000094.1:0-13243 GCF_029834875.1 Pseudomonas sp. GD04158
AGCGCGTGCGCGGGGTGATGTTCACCGGCTCCACCGAAGTGGCCGGCATCCTGGCGCGCAACATCGCCGGTCGTCTGGATGCTCAGGGCCGCACCATCCCGCTGATCGCCGAGACCGGCGGACTCAACGCCATGATCGTCGACTCCTCGGCGCTGACCGAGCAGGTGGTGATGGACGTGGTCGCCTCTGCCTTCGACAGCGCCGGCCAGCGCTGCTCGGCCCTGCGCGTGCTGTGCGTGCAGGACGACGTGGCCGATCGCGTGCTGACCATGCTCAAGGGCGCCATGGCCGAATACAGCCTCGGCAACCCGGAGCGCCTGAACACCGACATCGGCCCGGTGATCGACGCCGAGGCCAAGGCCGGCATCGAAACCCACATCGCCAAGCTGCGCGAAAAAGGCCGCAAGATCACCCAACTGGCGCGCGTCAACGGCGAGGAGATCAAACGCGGTACCTTCGTCGTGCCGACCTTGATCGAGCTGGACAGCTTCGACGAGATGAAGCGCGAGATCTTCGGTCCGGTACTGCACGTGGTGCGCTACGCCCGTGCCGATCTGGGCAAGCTGCTGCAGCAGATCAACGACAGCGGCTACGGCCTGACCCTCGGCGTGCACACCCGCATCGACGAAACCATCGCCCAGGTGGTCGGCACCGCCAAGGTCGGCAACCTGTACGTCAACCGCAACATGGTCGGCGCCGTGGTCGGCGTGCAGCCGTTTGGTGGTGAAGGTCTGTCCGGCACCGGCCCGAAAGCCGGTGGCCCGCTGTACCTCTACCGTCTGCTGTCGACCCGCCCGCAGGAAGCCGTCGCCCAGTACCTGCAACAGGCCGAGGTGCAAGCCCTGCCGGTGCCGAGCGAGCTGGACAAGGTGCGCAGTGCCTTCGCCGACTGGGCGAGCAAGCAGGAGCCAGGCATCGCCGCGCTGTTCGAGCAGTACCGCACGCTGTCGCAGAGCTACAGCAGCCACACCCTGACCGGCCCGACCGGCGAGCGCAACAGCTACAGCCTGCTGCCGCGCGAGCGCGTGCTCAACCTGGCCGACGAGCGCAGCGACCTGCTGGCCCAACTGGCCGCCACCCTGGCGGTGGGCAGCAAGGCGATCTGGCTGGAGAGCCAGCGCGCACTGCATGCCGAACTGCCGAAAGAGGTGCAGAAGCACATCCAGCTGGTGGCCGACTGGAACAGCATCGACGTGGAGCTGGACGCCATCCTGCACCACGGCGATTCCGACCAGCTGCGCGCGGTCAGCGAGCAGGCGGCGCAGCGCAAGGGCGCCATCGTCGGCGTGCACGGGCTGAACAAGGGCGAAACCGACATCCCGCTGGAGCGCCTGCTGATCGAACACGCCCTGAGCGTCAACACCGCAGCCGCCGGCGGTAACGCCAGTCTGATGACCATCGGCTGAGACTTTCGACCGTCACAGGTCGGAAACGCCGTGGAAAGCTGGCTGAAAGCTTTCCACGGCATGCTGCACCCACACGGCGCGACTGCCTGCAGGGGCTACCCGCCCGGCGCCGTGTTTCCATCTCCCGGCCTCATGGCCTGCGTCAGCCTACCCGGCAGACGCTCCGAGCGGGGTCAACCGCCCCGCTTGGCCCTCCTCCCCCGCCCTTCGAAATTTTCGCTTCGCTTTCCTTGCAGAGCAGCGGAACGCTGACTAGCGTTTCAACACTCCGGTGCTTCTGAAAGGCCCGGCATAGAGCCGCTCCCTGGCTTCTCGGGTGCGCCTGATTGATTGCAAATTGCCAGTAGGAATGTGCGTTTGCGCAACAATTAGCAGCCTATTGATGTAGGTCATGACTGCTGCCGCTCCAAACGCGCTCAATACCATCGTCACTTCCCGACATGGAGGTAATTGAGATGTCCGACTCGTCACAAAAACTGCGCCTGGCTGCACTGGTCGCCCTGGTCGTCGGCTCCATGGTCGGCGGCGGTATCTTCTCCCTGCCGCAGAACATCGCCGCCAGCGCCAGCGCCGGCGCCACGCTGATCGGCTGGTTGATCACCGGGGTGGGCATGCTGACCCTGGCCTTCGTGTTCCAGACCCTGGCCAACCGCAAGCCCGAACTCGACGGCGGGGTCTACGCCTACGCCAAGGCCGGCTTCGGCGACTACATGGGTTTCTCCTCGGCCTGGGGCTACTGGATCAGCGCCTGGATCGGCAACGTCAGCTACATGGTGCTGCTGTTCTCCACCCTGGGTTACTTCTTCCCCGTGTTCGGCGAGGGCAACACCCTGCCGGCGGTGATCTGCGCCTCGGTGCTGCTCTGGCTGCTGCACTTTCTGGTGCTGCGCGGAATCAAGGAGGCGGCCTTTATCAACACGGTGACCACGGTGGCGAAGATGCTGCCGCTGGCACTGTTCATCGTGATCGCCGCCATCGCCTTCAAGCTGGACGTGTTCACCTCGGACTTCTGGGGCCGCGGCAACCCCGAGCTGGGCAGCGTGATGGATCAGGTGCGCAATATGATGCTGGTCACCGTCTGGGTGTTCATCGGCATTGAGGGTGCGAGCATCTTCTCTGCCCGCGCCGAGAAACGCAGCGACGTCGGCAAGGCCACGGTGATCGGTTTCGTCGGCGTGCTCCTGCTGCTGGTGCTGGTCAACGTGCTGAGCCAGGGCATCATGGCCCAGGCCGAGCTGGCCGGGCTGAAGAACCCGTCGATGGCCGGGGTGCTGGAACAGGTGGTCGGCCCCTGGGGCGCGCAACTGATCGCCATCGGCCTGATCGTCTCGCTGGCCGGGGCCCTGCTGTCCTGGACCCTGCTGTGCGCCGAGATCCTCTTCGCCAGCGCCCGCGACCACACCATGCCGGAGTTCCTGCGCAAGGAGAACGCCAATCAGGTGCCGGCCAATGCACTGTGGCTGTCCAACGGGCTGATCCAGCTGTTTCTGATCATCACCCTGTTCAACGCCTCCACCTACCTGAGCCTGCTGTACCTGGCCACCTCGATGATCCTGGTGCCCTACTTCTGGTCCAGCGCCTATGCGCTGCTGCTGGCGGTGCGCGGCGAGACCTATGAGAGCGCCGCCAGCGAACGCAGCAAGGATCTGCTGATCGCCCTGGTTTCCACCCTCTATGCCATCTGGCTGGTTTACGCCGCTGGCATCCAGTACCTGCTGCTGTCCGCTCTGCTCTACGCCCCCGGCGCGATCCTGTTCGCCAAGGCCAAGCGCGAGCTGGGCCAGCCCATCTTCACCGGCGTCGAAAAGCTCATTTTCCTCGCCGTGCTGATAGGTGCCGCCATTGCCGCCTACGGGCTGTATGACGGTTTCCTGACTCTCTAGCGAGAAGGAGTTCGACATGTCCAAGAAAGCCCTAGGCGTTCATTCCGAAGCCGGCAAACTGCACAAGGTGATGGTCTGTTCGCCAGGCCTGGCTCACCTGCGCCTGACCCCGAACAACTGCGACGAACTGCTGTTCGACGACGTGATCTGGGTGTCCCAGGCCAAGCGCGACCATTTCGACTTCATGACCAAGATGCGCGAGCGCGGTATCGAGGTGGTGGAGATGCACAACCTGCTGGAAGAGACCGTGCGCGACCCGCAAGCGCTGAAGTGGATTCTCGACCGCAAGATCACCCCCAACAGCGTGGGACTCGGCCTGCAGGGCGAGGTGCGCTCCTTCATCGAGGGCCTGGAGCCACGACGTATCGCCGAATTCCTGATCGGCGGCGTGTCCGGTGCCGACCTGGCCAAACACAAGGATTCCGAGGCGGCGAAGATGTTCAATGCCTACCTGGGTGAATCCAGCTTCATCTTCCCGCCGCTGCCCAACACCCAGTTCACCCGTGACACCACCTGCTGGATCTACGGCGGCGTCACCCTCAACCCGATGTACTGGCCGGCGCGCCGTCAGGAGACCCTGCTCACCTCGGCCATCTACAAGTTCCACCCGGACTTCGCCGGCGAGCAGTTCGAAATCTGGTACGGCGACCCGGACCAGGACCATGGCGCAGCGACGCTGGAGGGCGGCGACGTGATGCCCATCGGCAACGGCACCGTGCTGATCGGCATGGGCGAGCGCACCTCGCACCAGGCCATCGGCCAGGTGGCGCGCGCCCTGTTCGCCAAGGGCGCGGCGCAGCGGGTGGTGGTGGCCGGGCTGGGCAAATCGCGCGCGGCGATGCACCTGGACACCGTGTTCAGCTTCTGCGACCGCGACCTGGTCACCATCTTCCCCGAAGTGGCCAACTCCATCGTGCCCTTCAGCCTGCGCCCGGACGAGAGCCGTCCCGGCGGCATCGACGTGCGCCGTGAGGACAAGTCCTTCCTCGACGTGGTCGCCGAATCGCTCAACCTGCCGAAGCTGCGCGTGGTGGAAACCGGCGGCGATGCCTACGAGGCCGAACGCGAGCAATGGGACGACGGCAACAACGTGGTCTGCCTGGAGCCGGGCGTGGTGGTCGGTTACGACCGCAACACCTACACCAATACGCTGCTGCGCAAGGCCGGTGTGGAAGTCATCACCATCAGCGCCAGCGAACTGGGCCGTGGCCGTGGCGGCGGCCACTGCATGACCTGCCCGATCATCCGCGACCCGATCGATTACTGAACAAGCCAGCCCCGGCGGTGATCCGCCGCCGGGCCCGTTTCAAGCTGCCCACAAGGAGAGAGAACCATGGCTTTCAACATGCACAACCGTAACCTGCTCAGCCTGATGCACCACAGCACCCGTGAGCTGCGTTACCTGCTCGACCTCTCGCGCGACCTCAAGCGCGCCAAGTACACCGGCACCGAGCAGCAGCACCTCAAGCGCAAGAACATCGCGCTGATCTTCGAGAAGACCTCCACCCGCACCCGCTGCGCCTTCGAGGTCGCCGCCTATGACCAGGGCGCCAACGTCACCTACATCGACCCGGGCTCCTCGCAGATCGGCCACAAGGAATCGATGAAGGACACCGCCCGCGTGCTCGGACGCATGTACGACGCCATCGAATACCGCGGCTTCAAGCAGGAGATCGTCGAGGAACTGGCCACCTACGCCGGCGTGCCGGTGTTCAACGGCCTGACCGACGAATACCACCCGACGCAGATGCTCGCCGACGTGCTGACCATGCGCGAGCACAGCGACAAGCCGCTGCACGAGATCAGCTTCGCCTACCTGGGCGACGCGCGCAACAACATGGGCAACTCGCTGCTGCTGATCGGTGCCAAGCTCGGCATGGACGTGCGCATCGCCGCGCCCAAGGCACTGTGGCCGAGCGACGAGCATGTCGCCGCCTGCAAGAAGTTCGCCGAGGAAAGCGGTGCGCGCATCACCCTCACCGAGGACGCCAAGGAAGCGGTCAAGGGCGTCGACTTCGTCCACACCGACGTCTGGGTATCCATGGGCGAGCCGGTGGAGGCCTGGGGTGAGCGCATCAAGGAGCTGCTGCCCTATCAGGTCAACATGGACATCATGAAGGCCACCGGCAACCCGCGAGCCAAGTTCATGCACTGCCTGCCGGCCTTCCACAACAGCGAGACCAAGGTCGGCAAGCAGATCGCCGAACAGTATCCGCACCTGAAGAACGGTATCGAGGTCACCGAGGACGTGTTCGAGTCGCCCTACAACATCGCCTTCGAGCAGGCGGAAAACCGCATGCACACGATCAAGGCGATCCTCGTCTCGACCCTGGCGGATATCTAGGTTCACGTAGCCCGGATGTCATCCGGGGATGGGCTTGTCTCCCCTCTCCCATTCATGGGAGAGGGGCTGGGGGGAGAGGGTCTGGCCGGCGACGCCAGCCCCAGACCACAGCCCCCGGATTCAATCCGAGCGACAAGGAGAACACCATGCGACTCGTCATTGCCCTGGGCGGCAACGCCCTGTTACGCCGCGGCGAAGCCATGACCGCGGAAAATCAACGAGAGAACGTGCGCATCGCCTGCGAGCAGATCGCCAAGGTGGCGCCCGGCAACGAACTGGTGATTGCCCACGGCAACGGCCCGCAGGTCGGCCTGCTGGCCCTGCAGGGCAACGCCTATGACGCGGCCAACCCCTACCCACTGGACGTGCTCGGTGCCGAGACCGAAGGCATGATCGGCTACATGATCGAACAGGAGCTGGGCAACCTGCTGCCGTTCGAAGTGCCGTTCGCCACCATCCTCACCCAGGTCGAAGTGGACAGCGGCGACCCGGCGTTCAAGAAACCGACCAAACCCATCGGCCCGGTCTATGCCAAGGAGGAAGCCGAGCGCCTGGCCGCCGAGAAGGGCTGGAACATCGCTCCGGACGGCGACAAGTTCCGCCGTGTGGTGGCCAGCCCCAGGCCGCAGCGCATCTTCGAGATCCGCCCGATCAAGTGGCTGCTGGAGAAGGGCAGCGTGGTGATCTGCGCCGGTGGCGGCGGTATACCCACCATGTACGACGGCAAGAAGCTGCGCGGCGTCGAAGCGGTGATCGACAAGGACCTGTGCTCGGCGCTGCTGGCCGAACAGCTCAACGCCGACCTGCTGGTAATCGCCACCGATGTGGATGCCGCCTATGTCGAGTGGGGCAAGCCCGGGCAGAAATCCATCGCCGCCGCCCACCCGGACGAGATGGACAAGCTCGGCTTCGCCGCCGGCTCCATGGGACCGAAGGTACAGGCCGCCTGCGAGTTCGCGCGCAATACCGGCAGCACCGCGGTGATCGGCTCGCTGGAGAACATCGAGGCCATCGTGCAAGGCAGCTCCGGTACCCGCATCGGTCTGGACACCGAGGGCATTATTTACCGCTGATCAGGGGCGGGGCCGCGGCCCCGCCGTTTTCTCGCAGGAGCACCGACGATGTTCACCCCAGGCCATCTGCATCGCGACAACCTCGACCGCCCGGAGGGCCTGCGCCTGGCGCCGCCCTTCTCCGTCGACTTCTACTACGAGATTCGCCAGGACCCGGTCCAGGGCCCCATGCTGCACATGCGTCTGGTCGGCGAGGTGAGCGGTCGGCATTTCGACGAGGAGTTCGAGCTGCACCGCGACGTCGCCTTCAACTTCGCCAGCGTGGCCAGCCGCGTCGCCGCCCGCCATGGCCTGCCGCCCAATGCCAGCCCGGTGATGCGCGGCCACGATGAATACGACAAGGTGTTCGCCGACATTCGCAGCAAGCTGCACGCCAGACCGGGCGAGCCGGTCAATCTCGACCACGTGCTCTGACAAGGGGTGCACCGCGCACCGATACCAAAGGCTCTGTCTGCGTTAAGTGTTGGGAGTGGGTGCAAAGGCCCGTAGGGTGGGCTTCAGCCCACCAGCGGTGGTTGGCGTGGGCTAGAGCGGATCGCCGCCCGGCCCACCCTGCAAGGCTCACGAGCCTTCCTTGGAACCCTAGCAACAGCTAACAGGGACATAGCCATACCAAAAGCACCGCTGGAGATGCCGGTGCGCACGGCGCACCCTACGGGTCCTCTCAGGCCTGCATGGTCCAGCCATGCACACCCATGGCCGCCTGACGTCCGGCCTCCGAGCGGGTCGGGTGCGGATGGCAGGTCAGCGCGATGTCCTCGGCCGAAGCGGAGAACTCCATGGCCACGCAGTATTCGCCGATCAGCTCGCCGACGCTCGGGCCGATCATGTGCACGCCGAGAATCTGGTCGGTATTGGCGTCGGCGAGAATCTTCACGAAGCCATCGGTCTCGTGGTTGATCTTCGCCCGGCTGTTGGCCGTGAAGGGGAACTTGCCCACCTTGTAGGCGCGGCCTTCGGCCTTCAGCTCCTCCTCGCCCTTGCCGACGCTGGCCACCTCCGGGCGGGTGTAGATCACTCCGGGGATCACCCCGTAGTTGACCTCGGCGGCGTGCCCGGCGATGCGTTCGATGCAGGCCACCGCCTCGTCCTCGGCCTTGTGCGCCAGCATCGGCCCGGAGGTGACGTCGCCGATCACCCACACGTCGGGCACGCCGCTCTGGTGCTTGTCGTTGCCGAGCATACCGCGCTTGTCGGTGCTCAGACCGACGCTCTCCAACCCGAGCCCTTTGGTGTAGGGACGCCGACCGATGGCCACCAGCACGTAATCAGCCTCCAGTGTCTCGCTCGCCCCACCTGCGGCCGGCTCCAGCGTCAGGGTCACACTGGACTTGCCGGTCTTGGCGCCGGTGACCTTGGTGCCCAGCTTGAAGCTCATGCCCTGCTTGCCCAGGGTGCGCTGCAGGGTCTTGGCGGTCTCGCCGTCCAGACCGGGACAGATGCGCTCGAGGTATTCCACCACGGTGACCTGGCTGCCCAGACGGCGCCACACCGAGCCCAACTCCAGGCCGATCACCCCGGCACCGATCACCACCAGATGCCTGGGCACCTCGGGCAGCGACAGCGCGCCAGTGGAATCGAGAACGCGTACGTTGTCGATCTCCACACCCGGCAGCGGGGTCGGCTCCGAGCCGCTGGCGATGACGATGTTCTGCGTCTCCAGCAGGCGCTCGCCGCCCTCGTGCAGCTTGACCTGCACCCGCCCCGGCCCGTCGATGCGCGCCCAGCCCTTGACCCACTCCACCTTGTTCTTGCGAAACAGGAACTCCACACCCTTGGTCAGCGCTTCGACGCTGGCGGCCTTCTGCTTCATCATCTGCGCCAGATTCAGCGACGGTGTGACCTCCACGCCCAGCGCGCTGAGCTCGCCGCCGGCCGCCGCCTCGTACAGTTCGGAGGTATGCAGCAGGGCCTTGGACGGCATGCAGCCGACGTTCAGGCAGGTGCCGCCAAGGGTCTCGCGGCCCTCCACGCAGGCCACCTTCAGGCCCAGTTGACCGGCGCGGATGGCGGCGTTGTAGCCGCCGGGGCCGGCACCAATGATGACCACGTCGTAGCTGCTCATGAAGAGACTCTCCTCGCTTCGGGGATTGGAATCGGGCGCGCACGCAGCAGATGGAAGCCGGCAAACGCCAGCGCGGCGAACAGGGCATGCAAGGCAACCATAGGCCAGGCCGAACCGTCCTGCAGCCAGGTCAGCAGCAAACCGCCAAGGGTCGCCCCGGCCATCTGCGCAAAGCCCATCAGCCCGGCCGCCAATCCGGCGCGCTGCGGGTTGGGGATCACCGCGCCGGCCACCGCCGCCGGCAGGACCATGCCGCCGCCTAGGGTGACCAGCATCTGCGGCAGCGACAGGCCGAGCAGCGACAGGCCAAACAGCAGATAGATCGCCAGGGTCAGGAAGGCGCCGGTCAGCACCAGCGCCACACCGATGGCCACCACCCGCCGTGGCCCCAGCCGCTGCACGTTGCGCAGGGTGAACAGGGCGCCGCCGAGCAGGCCGGAAACGATGGCCGCGAAAGTCATGCCGTACTGCGCAGCCGTCAGGCCGAGCAGGCCGATATAGACCGCCGAGGAGCCGGCCACCACGACGAACATGGCACCGTAGGTGGCGGCGATGGTCAGCCCCAGAGCCCGGCAGCTGCGCAGCAGATCGCGGTAATCGCCCGCCAGGCGACTCAGCCGCCCGGCCTGTGGGTCGCGCTGCACATGGCTCTCGCGATAGCCGCCGAGCACTGCCAGCAGGGCCACGCTACCGACCACCAGGCTGGCCACCAGCGGCGCGCGCCAGCCGCCGTATTGGGTCAGCAGGCCGCCGAGCAGCGGCGACAGGACGATGGCGGTGAACATCCCCAGCACCGTCAGCGCCAGGGCCGGACCCGCCTCGGCCTGCCACACGTCACGCACGATGGCGCGCGCCAGCACCAGCGCAGCACAGGCGCCGAAGCCCTGCAGCACGCGGGCGGCGATCAGCATCTGGATGTTCTCCGCCAGCAGCATGCCCAGGCTCGCCAGCAGGTACAGCGACAACCCGGCCAGCAGCACCGGGCGCCGACCGAGGCGATCGGACAACGGCCCGAAGAACAGTTGGCCGAGGCCGAAGGCGGCGACGAACAGCGTCAGCGCCAGCAGGCTGCTGCCGGGTACCGCATGCAGCCCCCGCTCCAGGGCGCCGAGGGCGGGAATCAGCAACTGCGTGGAGATTTCCCCCAGCGCGGTGAGCAGCATCAGGATCAAAAGCAGCAGGCGGGACGGGCGCATGGTGGGTTTCCGGTATCGGCCATTTATATTTCGACCATAATATGAAACATTAGATGTCGTCCATCATAAAAACTGGAGCCTCCGATGAACGAGCACAACCGTGATACCCGCCTGGCCGCCTGGATCGCAGAGGAACAGGCCGCGCGCGACCGACTCGCCGCCCCGGGCACCCTGGCCCTGGCGGAAGTGGCTGGCATGGCGCCGCTGGATTTCTTCGACGCCATCGGCCGCGGCGAACTGCCCAGCCCGCCCTTCGGCCAATTGCTGGATTTCGTGCCGCTGCAATGGTCCCGCGGTCGCTTCGTCTTCCAGGGCACGCCGGACGGTCGCCACTACAACCCGCTGGGCAGCGTGCACGGTGGCTATATCGCCACCCTGCTCGACTCCTGCATGGGTTGCGCGGTGCACACCCTGCTCAAGCCCGGCCAGGGCTACACCACCTGCCTGATCCTCGACATGAACGGCACGCGCCAGAACCGCGAGGTGGGTGTAAGATGACAGCCAACATCTGAATCATCCGGAGCATGGCATGCGCTATTCGGAAGACCACAAGGCCAAGACCCACCAACGCATCATCGACGAGGCCGCGCTGCGTTTTCGCCGCGACGGCATCGGCGCCACCGGCCTGCAGCCGCTGATGAAGGCCCTGGGCCTGACCCACGGCGGCTTCTACGCCCACTTCAAGTCCAAGGACGATCTGGTGGAGACCGCCCTGCGCCACGCCGCAGAGGAGCTCACCGCCACCAGCGAGGCCCTAGCCAAGGATGCCGAGGAGCCGCTGACGCGCTTTATCGCCAGCTACCTGTCCAGCGCGCACCGTGCCAACCCGGGCGCAGGCTGCCCGTTGCCGACCATGTCGGCCGAGCTGGGCCAGCGTGGCGAAGCCAGCGAAATCACCGATGCGTTGATCCGCGACCGCCTGGCATTGATCGAAGAGAACCTTCCGGGAGATGACGCCGCCGAGCAGAGCGTGCTGCTGCTTTCGGCCATGGTCGGCGCCCTGCTGCTGTCGCGCAGCGTCAAGGACCCCGAGCTGTCCGACCGCCTGCTCAAGACCACCCGCCGCCGGTTGATCGAACAGGCGCAGGGCCGATAACGGCCAGACAGGCGGGGCGTACAGCGCACCCTACGTTACTCCCCGTAGGGTGCGCTGTGCGCACCAGCCTTCCCCATGAGCCCAGGCGGGCTTCCTGGCCATTCGAAGATCAGCGCCGCCCTCGGTGCGCACGGCGCACCCTACGCGTTCGGCGACGACCTGAGCGTAGGGTGTCGCGGGGCCGCCTAGGCTGTGCGCACCAGCTTCCCACACGAGCCCAGGCGGGTTTCGTGGCCATTCGAAGAGCAGCGCCACCCGCGGTGCGCGCGGCGCACCCTACGCGTTCGGCGACGACCTGACCGTAGGGTGTCGCGGGGCCGCCTAGGCTGTGCGCACCAGCTTTCCACACGAGCCCAGGCGGGCTTTCTGGCCATTCGAAGACCAGCGCCACCCGCGGTGCGCACGGCGCACCCAACGCCTCGGCGCCCGTCCCGATCACTTGTAACGCGCCGCCGCCTGGTTGCGCGACAGGTTCGGCAACAATGCCTCGCGGGCGGTGACGAAGGCGTTCCAGTCGGCGGCATCCGGCAGCGAGGGTATGGTCACCAGTTCGCCCTGATCGAAGCCGGCCAGCGCCGCGTCGACCATCTCGCCCACTTCCATGATCATCGACGGCGGCAGCGCCGAGGCGTCGGTGCCGCTGCGCTCCCAGATCTCGGTGCGGGTCACGCCCGGCATCACCGCCTGCAGCTGCACGCCCGAACCACGCAGTTCGCCAGCCAGGGTCTGGGTCAGGCTCAGCACATAGGCCTTGGTCGCGCTGTAGACGGCGTTGAACATTTCCGGCGCCAGCGCCACCACCGAGCCGAGGTTGATGATGCCGCCCCGCCCCGCCGCGGAGAAGTTGGCCGCAGCCGCAGCCGCCAGGTGGGTCAGTGCCACCACGTTGAGCTGGATCATCGCCTCGGCCTGCTCCAGATCGGCGTCGGCCAGCTTGCCGTTCATCGCCACGCCCGCGTTGTTCACCAGCAAGCCGATACCGGCATCCTCACGCAGGCGTTGCGCGACCTTGAGGATGTCGGCCTTCTGCGTCAGGTCGGCCGGCAGCACCTCGACGGCGACGCCATATTCGCCGCCCAGGCGCTCGGCCAGGGCCTGCAGGCGCTGGGCATCGCGCGCCACCAGCAGGAGGTCATGACCACGCCGGGCCAGGCGCTCGGCGTAGGTGGCGCCGATGCCTGACGAGGCGCCGGTGATCAGGGCGGTAGCGGGCTTGCTTGCAGTGCTCATGGAAGTCTCCGGGAAAGGGATAAAAGTGGGCGATCCAGTTAGATTACGGTCATAATCTTAACCACTTATATGACTACCTTCATATAGCTTCGTCAAGCACTTTGCGCAGCGACCGTCTGGCGGGAAAGGTTCGTACGGGAGTCGCAAAGAAGCCGCGCGCAGCACTGCGCGCGGCCTGACAGCGGCGCTGCCTGGGCAGGAGCAGGCAGCGCGAGGGAGGCACTTTCTCAGTTGGGGCGCATATCCACGCGCAGACGCAGATAGGAGGTCAGGCGCTTGCCGTTGATAACCCCCTGATAGCCGTGACTGTCGAAGGTGGTGCTCTTGATCAGGTCGACGCGGAAACGCGGATTGCTTTCGTAAGTGCGGCCCAGGGTGCTGGTCGAGCGGCTGTCGAACAGGTCGGTGCTGACCTTGACGAACTCGCGCGGGTTGCGTCGGCCGTTGGCACCGCTGTTGTTCGGGCTGCTGAAGATGTCGCCGGTGGCGGTCATCGCCGAGCTGTAGTACTCGCGCCCACGCAGGCTGGTCTTGCCGCTGGCGATCACGAATTGCTGATTGGCCGGGCGGTAGCGGTCGCCGGCGGTCAGGTAGCTGGCCAGCACGTCGTAGAGGGCGTAGCTGCTGCCGGTGCCACGCTGCTTGTTGCGCAGGTCGAAGATGAACACGCCGTTGCTGCCGAGCACTTCCATCTCCACCTGGCCGAGGCTGGGGTTCTGCTGCACCAGCAGCGCGGTGTCCTCGTCGACGCCGTAGGCGAACGGCACGTTGGTGTAGTCGGCCAGGCGCACGATGCGCCCCTGACGGCCGCGCTCGCTGAAATGGGTGTCGAGCAGGCCGTGGCTGAAGAAGCCGAAACCGCCCTGCATGTCGTAGGACAGGTCATCACCGCCCGGGGTGGTGTAGACGCCGTAGCGCAGAGCGGGATAGCTCTCGCCGCCGGTGATCAT
>NZ_JAODYT010000095.1:0-13012 GCF_029834875.1 Pseudomonas sp. GD04158
GCGAAAGCCGCGCCACGCGCAGCGCTCAAGGCGGCGTGCAGCGCGCCCGGCAGCTGGCCAAGCAGTTTCAGGGACTGCTCAAGGGGCGGCCGGTCATTGGGGCGGTGAGCGACCCCGAGCACCCGCGCTGGCTCGGCTGTCTGCTGGCCTTCGCCTACCCCGACCGCATCGCCCAGCAGCGCCGTGCCGGTGGCGCCGACTACCGCCTGGCCAACGGCCGCGCCGCACAGTTCGGTGAGGCCGATGCGCTGATGAAGCACGAATGGCTGGTGGTGGCCGACCTGGGTAGCCGTCAGGGTCAGCGCGAGGAGCGCATCTATCTGGCCGCCGATCTCGACCCGGCGCTGTTCGAGCGCGAACTGGCCGAACAGGTCACGACGCTGGAGGTGCTCGACTGGGACGAGCGCGAAGGCGTGCTGCGCGCCGAACGTCAGCGCAAGGTGGGCGAACTGGTGCTGGAGCGCCAGGCACTGGCAGCGCTGGACGAGGACACGCGCAGCCGCGCCCTGGTCGGGCTGGTGCGACGCAAGGGCCTGGAGCTGCTGCCCTGGACGCCCGACCTGCGTCAGTGGCAGGCGCGCGTGGCGCTGCTGCGCGAGCTGGACCTGCAGCAGCAGGGGCAGAGCGAATGGCCGGACCTGTCCGATGCCGCGCTATTGGCCAGCCTCGAGCAGTGGCTGACGCCGTTCCTGGGCAAGGTCAACCGCCTCAGCCACTTCGCCAATCTCGACCTGCCGGCGATCCTGCAGACGCTGCTGCCCTGGCCGCTGCCGCAACGCCTCGACGAGCTGGCGCCGCGCACGCTGAGCGTGCCGTCCGGCTCGCGCATCGCCATCGACTACACGGAAAACCCGCCGGTGCTCGCCGTGCGCCTGCAGGAGCTGTTCGGTCTGGCCGCCACGCCGCGCATCGCCGGCGGCCGCCTGGGCCTCAAGCTGCACCTGCTGTCGCCGGCGCGCCGGCCGGTGCAGGTCACCCAGGATCTGGCCAGCTTCTGGGCCAACACCTACCTGGAGGTGAAGAAGGACCTCAAGGGCCGCTATCCCAAGCACTACTGGCCGGACGACCCGCTGATCGCCGAACCCACGGCGCGCGCCAAACCCCGCAAATGAGGTGTTCATGTTGACCCTGGATATCGGGCCGCTGGCCCTTTCTACGTCGCACCTGCTGTTGCTCGGCAGCCTGCTGCTGGCCACCCTGGTCGGCTGGTGGAGCGGCCGCAGGCTGGGCTGCAACCCGGAGCGGCAACTGTTTCGCCAGTTGCTGCTGGGCCTGCTGGTGGCGCGTCTGGCCTTCGTGCTCAGCTACGCCGAGTTCTATCGCGAAGCGCCCTGGCAGGTGCTGGACATTCGTGACGGCGGCTTCATCGCCTGGCCCGGCGTGCTGGCGGCGCTGGCCCTGGGCGCCTGGTATCTATGGCGCGACGCCCGCCTGCGCCGGCCGCTGGGCGTGGCGATGGCGTTCGGCCTGAGCCTGTGGCTGGGCGGCAGCCTGTTGCTGCACGCCCTGGAGCGGGGTACGCAATTGCCGGACCTGCAGCTGCAGGACGCTCAGGGCCGCACGGTGAACCTGCGTGATTACGCCGGGCAGCCGCTGGTGGTCAACCTCTGGGCCACCTGGTGCCCGCCGTGCCGTCGCGAGATGCCGGTGCTGGCGCAGGCGCAGCAGCGCGAGGCCGGCATCCGCGTGCTGTTCGTCAATCAGGGCGAGAGCGTCGGCGAGGTCGAGGCCTACCTCGCCAGTCAGAATCTGGAGTTGCAGCACGTGCTGCTCGACGCTCAGGTACGTCTCGGTCAGCTGGTGGGTTCGCGCGCCCTGCCGACCACGCTGTTCTACGACGCCCAGGGGCGTCAGGTCGGCAGCCATCTCGGTGAGCTGTCGCACGCCAGCCTGCAGCGGGCGTTGGCCGCGCTGCGGCCGGAGTGAGGCGTCACGGCAGCCAGAGGTCCTCGCCGGCCTCTTCCAGTTCCTCATAGGCACGGTCGAGCTCGTCGCGCAGGCGCTCGGCATCCGCGGCGCGGCGCGAGAAGATCAGCTTCAGCGGCAGGCGCTGCACTTCGATGAAGGGCAGCTCGCGCATGCCCAGCAGCTGCCTGGCCTCGTCCACCGGCGTCTGGTAGTCCAGCAGGTAATCGCCACGCCGGCGCAGCAGCATCTCCAGGGCCGAGGTGTGGCTGGCGGTGCGGTGCTGGGTGATTTCACGCGCCGGGTCTTCCAGCCACCGGTTGACCTCCTGCCAGTAGCTGTAGCCGGTGATCAGGATCACGCCGCGTCCGTTCAGGTCGTCGGGCACGCGCGGTGGCGGGGTGTCGTGGCGAAAGTACAGGTTGAGGGTGATTTCACCGAGCAGGTGGCGACCTTCGAGGGTGTGCTCGGTCAGCTCGGGTTTGCCCGATGCCCCCGTCCACACCTCCACGCTGCCGTCGATCAGGCCGCCATAGAGGCGCGCACCGGGGTAGGAGCGAAACTCCGCCTGGTAGCCGGCCTGCTCCAGCAGGCGCGCGGTCAGCTCGAGGCCGGAGCCGCTGGGCTGGCCTTGGGCATCCGTGTAGGAGTACGGCGGGAATTCGTAATAGCCGACATGAATGCGGCGTTTGGCGTCGTCCGCATGGGCAGCGGGCAGCCAGAGCAGGGCGATGAGTAACAGGCAGAAGCGTCTTGGCATCCGGTCGTCGCGGCTCTTCGCCGTCTTGTCGTTATGGGCTGGTGCCCTGCGAGCATGGACAACTCCTGGTGGACTTGTCCAGTCCCGCCCCGGTTATTCCTCGCTGGGCAGAAAGAAGCGACCGATGACCGGCAGGTGGTCGGAGATGCCCAGGGTGTCGTGCTGGCGCACCTGGCTGGCGAAGGGCGTCAGGCGCGGGCTGTAGAACAGATAGTCGAGGGTGCGATCCGGGCCGCTCGCCGCCGGGTCGTTGGGGTAATGGGTGTACCACTGCGCTTGCTGTGCGCCGCTGGCCTGCTGCAGGCTGGGAATCATCGGGTAGCGCCCGGCCAGATCCTGCAGTTCGCTGTCGGCGGCGTACCAGCCGCGCTGGTTCTCCGGCAGATGCTGGAACTGGCCGGGCGGCAGCAGGTTGAGGTCGCCGCCCAGGATCCAGGCGCTGGCGCCTGCCTGCAGCTGCTGCAGCAGCGCATCGGTCATCTGCACCTGACGCCGCATGGTGTCGTCGCCCTGAGCGAAGGCATCGAAATGGGTATTGATCGCCACCAGCTCGCCGCCGCCACGGATCGGCAGGTGGCTGACCAGCAAGGCGCGCTTGAGCTGGAACTGGCGGCTCAGCGGGTCGCTGGGGATTTCCGGCAGTTGCAGGCGTTCGGCGCGGGCGATCTGGAAGCGGCTCAGGGTGCCGAGCTTCATGCCGACGCTGCCGAGGATGCGCGGGTGCGGGACGAACGCGGCCTTCCAGTAAAAGGCCTGGCTGCTGCACGGGTAGAGATCGGCCAGGCGTTCCTGCAACAGGGCCAGCTGGTCCTGATAGTCGCTGGCCTTGGCGCCGTCGTGCAGCTCCTGCAGCAGCACCAGATCCGGCTGCTCGTCGCGCAGTACGCGCACCACTTCGTCCAGGGTGGCGGCCAGATCGTCGCTGCTCGGGCGCTCGTCCGGGCCATCGCCGCCGGGCAGGTCGTACCAGAACACATGGCGTTTGCCGGCCAGGTACTGCACGTTCCAGGTCATCACCTTGAGCGCCTGGCCCGGTTGCAGCTGCGCCACCTTGCCGTTGCAGGCCAGCGGCGCCGGCTCGTGCGCGGCGGGGCGCCAGGTCAGGGCATGCAACAGGGCGAACAGGGCGCCGAACAGCAAAGCGATGATGAGCAGCAGACGGAACGGGCGGGACAGGGACATGGCGACGCGGACGGCTATGCTGAAGGGAGGCGAGGATACCCGACTGTGGCCCGCCGGCCCAGGCTCGCGGCATTCTGCCGGGAGGTTGAAATGAACCAGCCGCTGATCGCCCAGCGCGGCCCCTACGCAGTGGATGTGGAAGCCGGGCAGGACTATTTCTGGTGCCGTTGCGGGCACAGCGCCAGCCAGCCGTTCTGCGACGGCAGCCACAAGGGCAGCGGGCTGACGCCGCTGAGGTACCATGCCGAGCGCGCCGAACGGGTATTTTTCTGTGGCTGCAAGCACACGGCCACGCCGCCCTGTTGCGATGGCAGCCATAACAGGTTGTAGTGTCGCGAGGGCAGTGCAGGGGAGCAGCGCATGTATCGCAAGGTGTTCGCCAACAAGGTGTTCGATCGCAAGGTCGTCCTCATCACGGGGGGCTGTGCCGGTATCGGCCGCGCCTTGGCGATGCGTCTGGCTCAGGCGGGCGCGCGCCTGGTGATCCTCGACCTGCAGCAGGCCTCGTTGGACAGCCTGGTGCAGCATCTGGCCGACCACCACAACGCCGAGGCCCTGGGGCTGGTCTGCGACGTCGCCGACGCCGAGGCGGTGCAGCGTGCCGTGGCCCTGGCGGTGGAGCGTTTCGGCGGTATCGACGTGCTGGTCAACAACGCCGGCATCACTCATCGCAGCACCTTCGCCGAGACCAGCCTGGAGGTGTTCCAGCGGGTCATGGCGGTCAACTATTTCGGCGCCCTGCACTGTACGCAGGCGGCGCTGCCCAGCCTGATCGCGCGGCGCGGCCAGATCATCGTGCTCAGCTCGCTGTCGGGCATCGCCCCCTTGCTCTATCGCAGCGCCTACAACGCCAGCAAGCATGCGCTGCACGGGCTGTTCGAAACCCTGCGTTACGAGCTCAAGGGCTCCGGGGTCAACGTCATGCTGGTGTGCCCCGGCTTCACTGCCACCGACCTGCGCAAGAACGCCCTGGTCGGCGACGGCTCGGTGGCCGCCCAGCCGCCCCTGGCGATGGGCAAGGTGGCTTCGCCGCAGGACGTCGCCGAGGCGATCTACCGGGGAGCGCTCAAGCGCCGGCGTCTGCTGGTGTTGTCCAACGTCGACTGGCGCGCCCGGGTGCTGGCGCGCTTCTTCCCGCGGCTGTTCGAGCGGGTATTGCTGCCGCGGCTTTCCGGGCTGCGGCCGCAGGGCTCGGGGCGCCACTGATGCGCAGCTGGCTGTTCGCAATGCTGATGCTGGTGCCGCTGTGCCGGGCCGGTGAAGCCGAGCCCCTGCGGGTGATGACCGACCTCTGGCCGCCCTTTCGCATGGAGGGCGAGAACGGCCGCTTGCAGGGGCTGGACATCGATCTGCTCGACGAGCTGTCACGCCGCACCGGGCTGCGCTTCGAAGTGGAGCGGGCACCCTGGGCGCGCGGCCTGGCAGCGCTGGAGCAGGGCAAGGCCGATCTGATGACCGGGCTGGCCAGAACGGCGGAGCGCGAGCGCTATATCCAGTACCTGAACGCGCCGTACTACGCCTGCTCGCCGCGCTTCTACGCCAGCCCGACGCTGGCCACGCGCCTGGACGACTACGAGAAACTTCGCGGGCTGCGCATCGGCCATGTGCTGGAGTCGGTGTACTTCCAGCCGTTCGACGGCGATCAGAAGCTGAACAAGGTCGGTGTCAGCAACGAGAGCCAACTGCTTCAGATGCTCGCACGCGGCCGCATCGACGTGCTGGTGGGCACCGACTGCCAGGTCGACTACGCCCTGCTCGCCCCCGAGCTGGCCGGGCGCATCGTCAAGGCGGCCTACCGTCCCGAGGCACGCACCGAACTCTACATCGGCTTTTCCCGCCAGCGCCTGCAACGCCTGCCGCAGCTCTCGGCTGCACTGGAGAGCCTGCTACGCGAGGGCTGGATCGCGCGAGCCGCGCTGCGTTACCAGCGAGTGGTGGCGCGTCAGTAGCTGGGCCTCAGCCGTGCTCGTGCGGCTCGACGTACAGCTCGTACATCATCGACATGTCCCAATAGGCCGCCTCGATCTTGTGGCCGTCGAGATCGCGCACGAAACAGCCGTAGTAAGGCTCGCCGTAATCCGGGCGCGGGCCTGGCTGGCCTTCGTCGCTGGCGCCGGCTTCCAGGGCGGCCTGGTGAAAGGCGTGCACCGACTCCTTGTTCGGGGCGACGAAGCCGAAATGGCTGCCGTTGCCGAGGGTAGCCGGCTGGCCGTTGATCGGCGTCTGCACCCAGAATTCCGGGTACTCGCGGCCGAACGCCACGGCGCCGGGATGACGCATGATCTCCTTGCAGCCCAGGGTGGCGAGCACCTTGGCGTAGAAGGCGCTGGCCTCGTCGAAGCGGTTGGTGCCGATCGACACGTGGGACAGGATGCTGGGGTTGGTTTCGCTCATGGCGCTCTCTCCTTATCTGGCCAAAGCTGCAAGCCTAGTCGGTGTTTTCCTCCGGCGCCGATTGCGTGTCGAGGAGCATGAACAGGCGAAACACCACCACCACCGCCAGCAGCTGGAGAAAGCCGTTGCCGGCCTGCTGCAGCACCCACAGCAGGGTGTCGTCGCGGCTCGGCTGCGTCCACCAGTCCAGCAGCCACAATGGCACCAGCACGTTGGCCAGGCAGACGAACACCGGCCAGAAGCGCCCCTCGGTCAGCCCGAAGCTGCTCTGCAGGGCGCGCATCGGCGGCTCCTGACGCAGCACCAGGATCACCTCGGCGAAGGCCAGGCGCACCATGATCCAGATACCCGGCACGATGAACAGCGACAGACCCAGCATGATCACCAGCGTGCTCAGGCCGGCGAGCAGGGCGAAGCTCGGCCACAGCTGCAGCGCGGCGGCGAATAGCTGGCCTGCGCTCGCTTCGCGCCCGCTGCTGCGCGCATGCAGGAAGAGAATCAGCGGCGCGGCGTACAACGGGTAGAACAGCACGCCGAGCAATATGCCGTATGCCGGGTTGGCGTCCGCGCCGAGCTGGGCGGCGAGCAGAACCTGGCAGATGGCTTCGAGCAGCAGCAGGGGCAGGGTGATGCGGGCGATGGCCGCCAGGTTGTGACTGAAGAAAAACCAGGCGTCGCGCAGGACGGACAGAGGCTTCATCGGCAGGTTACCAAGTGTGGGGGCGAGGGCGCTGGCCGTTCGCCGAGGCAGTCGAATGGGTTCAAGGGTACTCCAGCTGCGCATTGGGCTGCGCCGCGAGCAGGCGCGGCAGGGCGCTGCCCGGTACCTCCAGGGTGAGCCCGGGCGGGCCGGGCGAGTACAGCAGAAAGTCGCAGCCCAGCACCTGGCGGTCGATCACCAGGGTGATGCTGGGGTCATGGCCGAAGGGGCAGGCGCACATCGGCACGCAGCCGGTGTGCTCGCTCAGCTCCGCGTCGCTGGCAACACGTGGCCGGCTGCCGAGCAGGTGCTTGAGCCTGGTCCAGTCGGCGCGGGCACCTTCGAGGCTGACCAGCATGGCGTAGCGCTGCGCCGCGATGCGCAGGAACAGGCTCTTGCTCTCCACGCCGCGCAGGCCGAAGCGCTGGCGCACGGCGTGGGCGGTTGGGTAGTCCAGCACCGGTTCGTGTTCGACCAGGCGGTGGTCGATATTCAGGCTCTGGAGCAGGTCGAGGTTGCGCTGGCAGAGGCGTTCGAGAGGCGTCATGGCGGCTAGGATAGGGGCTGCGCCACGCCCGGGCCAGCCCCGGACGCAGGATGCGGCCGGCTCTGGCATACTGGCGCCTTCGTCGCCCCCGAGGACTCCCGGTGAAGAAGATCGCCGTATTCGCCGATGTGCAGAACCTCTACTACACGGTGCGCCAGGTCCATGGCTGCCATTTCGACTACAGCGTGCTGTGGGCCGAGGTCAGCCGCCGTGGCGTGATCGCCGAGGCCTACGCCTACGCCATCGATCGTGGCGATGCCAAGCAGCAGCAGTTCCAGCAGATCCTGCGCAAGCTGGGCTTCACCGTGAAGCTCAAGCCCTATATCCAGCGCGCTGACGGCTCGGCCAAGGGCGACTGGGACGTGGGCATCACCATCGACGTGCTCGACGCGCTCGAGCGGGTCGACGAGATCGTCCTGGCCTCCGGTGATGGCGACTTCGATCTGCTGCTCGAACGCGTGCGCAGCCGGGGCGTAGAGGCCATCGCCTTCGGCGTGCCGGGGCTGACGGCGCAGTCGCTGATCCGTGCCGCCAGCCTGTACGTGCCCATCGAGGGTGAACTTTTGCTCCGTAATCATTGAGGCGTACGTGGAATCCATTGCAGTAATCGATTTCGAAACCACCGGCGTGTCGCCGAGCCAGGCGCGCGCTACCGAGATCGGCGTGGCGATCATCGAGGACGGGCGCATCGTCGACCGTTACCAGAGCCTGATGAACAGCGGCGCCTGGGTGCCGCCGTTCATCGAGCAGCTCACCGGCATCAGCAACGCCATGCTGCGCAAGGCGCCACCGTCGGAGCAGGTGATGAACGAGGTGGCCGACTTCATCGGCGAGCGGCCGCTGCTGGCGCACAACGCGTCCTTCGACCAGAAGTTCTGGGACGCCGAACTGGCGCGCGTGCGCCGGCGTCGTTCGCAGCCCTTCGCCTGTTCGCTGCTGCTCTCACGCAGGCTGCTGCCGGAGGCGCCGAGTCACAAGCTGGGCAACCTCAATGCCTGGGCCGGCCTGCCGGATACCGGCCGTGCCCACCGCGCCCTGGCCGACGCCGAGATGGCGGCGAACCTCACCCTGCATCTGTTCGGCTTGCTGCGCGAGCGTCATGGTCGGTACCAGGCCGACCATGCCTTTCTCTGCCAGCTGCAGAGTCTCTCGGCCGCCAAGGTGCGGGCGCTGCTGGCCACGGCTTAGCCGTCGTAGCCCGGATGCAATCCGGGGGGCGCTATTCCCGGATTGCATCCGGGCTGCGCAGCGGTGCTTTACGGGCACGAACGGGTAAACTACGCGCCAGTTTCCTACTTCCTGCGGTTAGCCTCCATGACCTTCGCCTCCCTCGGTTTGATCGAACCGCTGCTGCGCACCCTCGCCGAACTCGACTACCAGACCCCGACCCCGGTGCAGAGCCAGGCCATCCCCGCCGTGCTCAAGGGCCGCGACCTGATGGCCGCGGCGCAGACCGGCACCGGCAAGACCGCCGGTTTCGCCCTGCCGCTGCTGCAGCGCCTGACCCTGGAAGGCCCGCAGGTGGCCAGCAACACGGTGCGTGCGCTGGTGCTGGTGCCGACCCGCGAGCTGGCCGAACAGGTGCTGCAGAGCTTCCAGGCCTACGGCCAGCACCTGCCGCTGAGCAGCTACGCGGTGTACGGCGGCGTCAGCATCAACCCGCAGATGATGAAGCTGCGCAAGGGCGTCGACGTGCTGGTGGCCACGCCGGGGCGGCTGCTCGACCTGTACCGGCAGAACGCGGTGAAGTTCGCCCAGCTGCAGACCCTGGTGCTGGACGAGGCCGACCGCATGCTCGATCTGGGCTTCGCCCGTGAGCTGGACGAGCTGTTCAGCGCGCTGCCGAAAAGGCGCCAGACCCTGCTGTTCTCCGCCACCTTCTCCGACGTGATTCGGCAGATGGCCGGCGAGCTGCTGCGCGATCCCGTGTCGGTGGAGGTCAGCCCGCGCAATGCGGCGGCCAAGAGCGTCAAGCAGTGGCTGATCCCGGTGGACAAGAAGCGCAAGAGCGAGCTGTTTCTGCACCTGTTGCAGGAAAAGCGCTGGGGCCAGGTGCTGGTGTTCGCCAAGACGCGCAAGGGCGTCGATCAGCTCGAGCAGGAGCTGCTGGCCATGGGCGTGTCCGCCGACTCGATCCACGGCGACAAGCCGCAGCCGAGCCGCCTGCGCGCGCTGGAGCGCTTCAAGGCCGGTGAGGTGCAGATCCTGGTGGCCACCGACGTGGCCGCGCGTGGCCTGGATATCGACGACCTGCCGCTGGTGGTCAACCTCGACCTGCCGATCAACGCCGAAGACTACGTGCACCGCATCGGCCGTACCGGCCGTGCCGGCAGCACCGGTGAGGCGGTCTCGCTGGTGTGCGCCGACGAGGTGGAGCTGCTGGCTGCCATCGAGCGGCTGATCCGCCAGGTGCTGCCGCGCCGCGAGGAGCCGGACTTCATCCCCGATCACCGGGTGCCGCAGACCACCATCGACGGCCAGGTGCTGAAAAAACCGAAGAAGCCCAAGCAGAAGCTGATCCCCGGCGCCGCCAAGCCTGCCGGCAAGGGCAATATCCACCTCGGCCGCTGGTTCGAGGAAGAGGATGCCAAGCCGAAAGCCAAGGCGGTGCGCAAGGTGCCGAGTTTCGGCAGCAAACCCAAGGGCGGCAAGAAGTAGGTGGAATCTCCGTTGGCGGGTTGCACCCGCCCTACGGCACGCCGCAGCCGTCTCGTAGGGCGGGGGCACCCCGCCATTGCTCTCAACTATTCTGCGCGATTCGCCACAGCACGCCGCTAGGATCGAACACCATGAACTCGCGCATGCCCCAGGGCTGATCCTGCGGCGCGATCAGTCGCGTGCCGAACCGCTCATCCAGACGGGCTGCCTGAATCTGCTGCCACCACGCATCGACTTCTTCCACCAGCAGGTGCATGACGAAGTTCTCCGCCTGTTCCTTCACGTAGAAGTTCTGCAGCAGAAAGGCGCAGTGATCACCATGGCTGAAATAGGCCATCTGTTCGTCCGACCAACCGCGCTTAAAGCCCATGGCCTGGTAGAAATCCATGCTCAGGGCGAAGTCCCGTGCCGGGACGAAGGTTTTCAGTTCAACACTGCGCAGCATGTAAATCCCTTTTCTGAGAGCCGTAGCCCGGATGCTATCCGGGAACATTGTATGCAGCATGACCCGGATTGCATCCGGGCTACGACAACCTCAACTCGTAGATTGCGCCTGCGCCGCCACGGCCGCCGCGGTCATGTCGTAGATCACCAGACACACATGCTCCACCGGCTGGCCGGCCAGCGGCAGCAGGGTGACGTTCTGATACATGAAATCGGCCTGGCCGGTGATCGGCTGATAGCTCTT
This sequence comes from Pseudomonas sp. GD04158, assembly GCF_029834875.1. Classification (NCBI taxonomy): domain Bacteria; kingdom Pseudomonadati; phylum Pseudomonadota; class Gammaproteobacteria; order Pseudomonadales; family Pseudomonadaceae; genus Pseudomonas; species Pseudomonas sp. GD04158. Next base: position 10,835 of record NZ_JAODYT010000095.1, read on the forward strand.
GAAACGCATCAGGTAGGGGCGCTGCTGCCACAGGCTGAAGGCGCGGGTGCCCAGCTGTACCACGCTTTCCACCTTGCGCTCCAGCCAGGGACGGTCGATGTCCGGGAACAGCTCGAACAGCGAGCGCCCCTGCACCTGATCCGGCCCCAGCCCGGAGTGGTTCTCCATGAAGGCGTTCCACACCTCGACGCGGTACTGGCGGTCGAGCACCAGCACGCCGACGTCGATGCACTGCACGATGTCGAGCAGCCAGTGAACCTCCTTGATATCGATCTGCGCGGGCATCGCCTCACTCCATCAGGTAGCCGATCTTCGCCGTCAGGCGGGCGATCGAGTCTTCGGTGAACAACAGCAGCAGGTCGAAATGAATGGCGTGGCCCTCCAGGCTGTAGCTGATCTCCACGGCCAGGGTCTTGCGCCAGCGCTGGCGGTTGACCTGAATCAGCTGGTCGAGGCTGGCATGCTGGCCGAGCAGTTGCGGGTGGCCCTGGGAGAAACGCAGGTCGAGCTGCTCGGCGACGCCGGCCAGGCAGGCGCCGATCAGGATGCTGGCCAGGTCCAGCAGCATCTCCGAAGTCTGCGTCTCGTTCTTCGGCTGCCAGCCGAGCAGGCGCGCCATGTCGTTCACTTCCGAGTCATGGAACAACAGCAGCGCCTCGCCGGCGATGGCTTCGCCGATGAAGCCCTGGCAGATGGCGCTGAAGCGCTCGCCGCGCTGGGCGTCGAGCAGGGTCATGTGTAGCTCGCTGACCTCGAAGAGATTCACCTGCGGCACGGGGAGCTGCACGAATACCCCCAGCACCTTGGCCAGCAGGGCGGCGGCGCGGCCCATGGCGACGTTGCTCACCTCGCGCAGGGCGTCGCGGAAGCTCACCTTCAGCTCCGACAGCGCCGCGGCCTGGGCCTGCGCCATGGGCGTGGCCTGGGGGTTGAACAGGCCCAGTTCGATCAGCGTCTGGCGCAGGATGGCGGGGTCAGCGGGTTTCCTGATAAAGGCCAGGGCGCCCAGCTCGCGCACGCGGCGCACGGCTTCGTCCTGCACGTCGCCGGACACCACGATGACCTGGCTCTGCAGCCCCTCGGCCCGCAGCGCGGCCAGGGTCTGGTAGCCGTCGAGCACCGGCATGGTCAGGTCCAGCAGCATGATCTGGCCCTGGCCCTGGCGAACCAGTGCCAGTGCCTCCTCGCCATTGGCCGCCTGGCTCAGGGTCACCGGCCATTCCGGCGGCAGCGCGCGAATCAGTTGCTTGCGCGCCATGTTGGAGTCGTCGCAGACCAGCAGCGGGATCACGGCGGGGGATTACCTGTGTGGGGGAGCGCTGAAACTGAGCATAGACGCAGCCTGGGGCAAGGGCACGGCGGTTTTTCCGGTGTAGGGCGGCGTGTCGCCGGACTACCAGGCGCCATGATCGCCTGGTAGGAGCCCGCTTGCGGGCGATCGAGGCGGCATGAGGCGGATCGCCCGCAAGCGGGCTCCTACGCCAGGTGCTGCAGCCAGCGCAGAATGCCCTGCGCTGCCACCTGCCCGCTGGCGAAGCAGGCGGTGAGCAGGTAACCGCCGGTGGGCGCTTCCCAGTCGAGCATCTCGCCGGCGCAGAACACGCCGGGCAGGGCCTTGAGCATCAGTCCGTCGTCCAATGCCTCGAAGCGCACGCCGCCGGCGCTGCTGATCGCCTCATCCAGCGGGCGGGTGCGCAGCAGGGTGATGGGTAGCGCCTTGATCCACAGAGCAAGCGCGGCCGGATCAGTGAAAGCCTCGGCGGGGGCGAGCTCGCGCAGCAGGGCAGCTTTCACGCCGTCGAGGCCGGCCTGGCGGTGCAGGTGCTTGGCCATGGAATGCTTGCCGCGCGGCTTGCCCAGCGCCTGCTGCAGTTTGGCCAGCGGCATCTGTGGCAGCAGGTCGAGGTGGATCAGGGCCTGGCCGTCGGCCTCGATGGCGCGGCGGATATCGGCGGAAAAGGCGTACACCAAGCTGCCTTCGATGCCGCCTGCGGTCAGCACGAATTCACCGATGCGAGGCACCTGGCCGGGCAGGCTCAAGGCGACGTTCTTCAGCGGCGCCCCGGCGAATTTCTCCCTGAGATATTCACTCCAGCCGGCCACTTCGAAACCGCAGTTGCTCGGTTTCAGGGCCGCTACTTCGACGCCGCGCTGCTGCAACAGGGCCGTCCAGGCGCC
>NZ_JAODYT010000096.1:0-12782 GCF_029834875.1 Pseudomonas sp. GD04158
CCAGCGAACCGGCGGCGGCGCAGATGACGCTGTGGGACGCCGGATCGCTGCAGGAAGAGGAAACGGACGGCATTACCCGCCACCTCACCCATGTCGATCCGCAGCAGCTCGCAACCCTGCATACCGGCCAGGTCGTGTCCCTGGCCCTGCCGGGGCGGCAGCACCCCGTGCGCGCGAGCCTCAGCGATACCCGCAATACCGCCGGCAGCGCCGTCTGGCATGGCGCCCTGCTCGACGGCGAGGCCATGGAAAGCATGACCCTGGTGCGCGGCAAGCTGGAAACCCACATCACCCTGGCCACCGTGGACGGCAGCCTGTCGATCATCGTCGACAACGCCACCGGCAAGACCGTGATCACCGACGAAAACCAGCTGGTCCTGCGCGCCGATCCCAACGATCACCTGCATTACGACCATAAAGAGCTGCCCCCGCTGCCGCCGCCCGCCCAGGGCTGATGCACCTCTCTTACCCCCCAGCACAAGGACTGCAGACATGAAGAACGTGCAATGGTTATCCGCCCTGGCACTGGCGCTGGCCGCCCACCACGCCCAGGCCAACCCCGAGACCGTCGATATCATGGTGCTCTACACCAAGGACGCCCAGGCGCTGCCCAACGGCCGCGACATCGACGCACGCATCGCCAGCTACATCGAGTACACCAACAACGCCTACGCCAAGAGCGGGGTCAACCTGCGCCTGCGTCTGGTTCACAAGCAGCTGCTGGACTGGGCCGACTACTACGACGTGTCCTCGGCCAACCTCAACAAGTTCACCTACGATACCCGCGTGCAGCGTCTGCGCGAGCAGTACGGCGCGGACCTGGTGCAACTGATCAACCGCACCACCCAGGGGCAGGGCTACGGCGTCTGCGGCATCGCCTGGATGGGAACCGGGCCGAAGAACAGCGACCGCTTCAACAGCGGCGCCAAGGAGATGGCCTACGGCCTGACCGGGGTCGACTGCAGCCTCAGCACCTTCGCTCACGAGGCCGGCCACAACATGGGCCTGCGCCACTCCTACGAACAGGACATGCAGGAAGGCTACTACAACACCAACGGCCACAACGGTACGCATGAATGGAGCCGTGGCTACGGCGTGCAGGGCCAGTTCAGCACCATCATGGCCTACCCCCAGGTGTTCGGCGCACGCCGCCAGGCACCGGTGTTCTCCAACCCGCGCCTGCGCGACAGCGAATGTGCCAACCAGGCCTGCGGCCAGAACGAGCATGCCGATGCGGTACGTGCCCTGAACGCCATGGCCGGCCAGATCGCGGCATTCCGCCCGACACTGGTGCCCGTCACCGGCAACCCGGGAACCACCAACCCCGGTACGCCACCGACCGAACTGCCCTGGTGCAGCAAGCCGGCGCTGAAGGGGCTGGTGCGCAATGGCGAGTTCACCACCAGCGACGACTGGCGCGCGCTTTTCGGCCAATCCGACCTGAGTCTGGTCAACGTGGCCCTGAACTGCCGCGACAACGCCCTGCAGATGGACGCGCGCGGCTTCGACATCCTGGCCACCCCGGTCAGCGGCCTGCGTGACGGCGTGCAGTACCGGCTCAGGGCCAACAGCATGCTCAAGGCCCGCAACAGCCGCGAGAACGTGCGACTGGCGATCCTGCAGGAGGGTCTCGACGGCCGCCTGACCTACAGCTCGGAGCAGTCGGCCAGCCTGTCCGTCAGCGGCAACGAATTCAGCCGCCTGGAAAAGACCTTCACCTACCGGACGCCGGCCAACGCACGCAATCTCTATGTGGCGGTGTGGAGCGACAGCGGCAGCAGCCTGCTGATCGATGAGGTGGAGCTGCAGGAGATCCAGAGCAGCACGCCGCCAGCGGCGCCCGCGCAGTTCGGCTGGAACTTCGAAAGCGGCATCGGCGGCTGGTCCGGCTACCACGGCAGCGCGCGCGTCAGCACCTACGCCAGCAGCGGTCGTCAGGCGCTGGAAGCCTATCAGCGCGAGTACGAAGGTTCCGGCGCCAGCGTCAGCCTGCTCGGCAACCTGGAGGCCGGCAAGCGCTATCGCATCGAGGCGGACCTGAGCATCGGTCGCAGCACCTCGGTCAGCGCCGTCGCCTACGCCTATCTGTATGTCGAGGACAGCAACGGTCGCGGTCAGTATCTGCCGCTCGGTCAGCGCAACACCCGCGGCGGCAGCTGGAGCAAGCTGCAGCATGAAGTGCAGCTGCCCGCCGGTCCCCTGCGCCGTGCCGAGCTGTTGCTGCTTGGCACGCAACGCAGTCAGTCGCTGTTCATCGACAACGTCAGCGTAACCCGGCTGTAAGCCAGCGCGCCCATGGCCCCAGCGGCCATGGGCGCGCCAACGAGGAACGGTCATGGCACCCGCCAACTCCGGCGCAGTGCGCCACCTGCCGGCCGGCCTCTGCCTGCTGGCACTCCTGGCCTGCAGCCTCAGCCTGAGCTACCAGGCCGCGCAGCTGTGGCGGTTGCTGCAGGAACCGCCCGCCTACACCCAGGCGCCACCGCCAACGCCGCCGCGCGTGGCGGATCGGCAACGGCTGGCCATGCTGTTTCCCGCCCCGCTGCCCGGTCATGCCGGCCCCGCGCCGGCCACTTCCCTGCAGCTGACCCTGGTCGCCGTGTTCGGCAACCCCGAGCAGCAGCGCTCCAGCGCCATCATCCGCCCGCACGGGCAGACCGCGCGGCGCGTTGCGGTCGGCGCCGAGATTGCGCCCGGCATCAAGCTGCACAGCGTCGGCTCGCACTACATCACCCTCGACCGCCACGGCCGTCGGGAGAGTCTGCATTTTCCGGTGAACAACCATCGGCCGCTGATGCCCGCCGCAGACGCACGCGGCCAGGCGCTGGCGCCGCAACCTGAGCCCGTGACAAGCCTGGCGGGCCGTTGATGTCCAACCCGCCCGATAGCGTCCCGCGACGCCGCACACAGGCCGGTGCGAATCCGGTAGTCTATGGCGCCGAAACCTGCGCCGTCAGGGTTCGCGGCCCCGCGCGAAGCGCGCGCTGGCGTCTCGCTGCCCGCCGTTGCCTGCCAGCCACGTCGTGTCCCGGCAGCGGCTTACTGCGAAGAGACGGCCAAGGTCGTGCAACCGGCCAACCTGCCGCGCGGCCGGTTCTGCCCGGCGTCAACAAGGAGCCTCAATGGATTTGCTACTGGACCTGATCGTCACCCTGTCGCGCTGGAGCCGCAGCCACCTCAGCGACATCTCTCTGGCCATCATGGCCACTCTGCTGGTGCTGTTCGGGCCGGCCATCAACGCCTGGGTCCAGCGCACCATTGGCAATCTCAACTTCGTCCTGCGCACCCTGCTGTTCGTGGTGTTCTGCGCAGTCGGCTACGGTCTGGCGATCGTCTTTCTCACCCCCTGGCTGGCCAAGGGCCTGGCGCACTTCAACAACTTCACCCTGGCACCGGTGCTGATCCTGATCTTCGTGGTGATCGGCATCATGGCCGACCGCAACTAAGAAGTGCGCTCCATGGGGTGCGCCGTGCGCACCACCTACCGAGTTGCCGGGGAGCGCAAGTGGTGGTGCCAACCATGTCCAACACCGCCATAAAAAACGCCGCGCTCCGGTAAAGGAGGCGCGGCGTTTCGCTTGTACCAGCGGCCATTGGCCGCGTGACTCAGTTGCCTTCGCGGCGCAGCGCCTGCGGCGTGAAGTCGCGAGGGCTCAGCCTGGCGTCGAAGTCGTACATCTTCTCGTTGTTGTCCAGGCCATCGGCGAAGTAGCGGCCGCCCTTGAGGTCGTAGATGGTCTCCAGGGTCGAGCCGAACATCGGCACCTCGTAGTAGCTGATCGGGTGGGCCTCCTGCAGGCCGATCAGCGCACCGCTGCGGTCATACAGGTCGACGGCGAGGATCTGCCAGCTGTCCTCGTCCAGGTAGAAGCGGCGCTTGGCGTACGGGTGGCTGAAGCCGGTACGCAGGTCCGCCTCCACGACCCAGACGCGGTGCAGCTCGTAGCGCAGCAACTCGGGGTTGATGTGCTTGGCCTGCAGGATGTCGGCATAGGGGATGCCCTTCTGGTGCACGGCGTAGCTGTTGTACGGCACCAGCATCTCGCGCTTGCCCAGAAGCTTCCATTCGTAGCGATCCGGCGCGCCGTTGTAGGAGTCCACCTGGTCGGCGGTGGCCATGCCGTTGGTATCGGGCTGCAGGGTGTCGTAGGCGAGCATCGGCAGGCGGCGCACGCGACGCTCGCCGCGGTTGAAGCGCCAGGCCTTGCGGATCGCCAGCACCTGATCGAGGGTTTCCTGCACCACCAGGGCCGAGCCGGCCAGCTTGGCCGGCGCCACCACCTTGTACTTGTAGTGGAACAGGGTGTTGTCCAGATCCTGCGGGGCTATGCCTTCGCGGCCGTAGACGAAGTAGATGTCGCGCTCGAGCTTGAGCAGGTTGTAGCTGCCGTTGCTGAGCACCGCCGCCTGATTGGTGGCCATGCTGATCTGGTCGCCGCGGTAACGCATGACATGGTTCCAGATCGCTTCCTGACCGTCCGCCGGCAGCGGGAAGGGTATGCCGGAAGCCGCGCCCTGAACGCCATTGCCGCCGGAGATCAGCTCGGCATTCAGCGCATTGAAGCGGGTAGCGTCGTAGATGCGCTGCGGCGCCGCGGCGCTGCGGCGGGTGGGGAACACGCGCAGGTAGTAGCTGGGGTTCTGCTGCAGCAGGGCCTTGAGGCCAAGCGGCAGCTGCTGTTCGTACTGCGCCAGGTTCTGCCCGTCGACGCGATACAACGGCCGATCATCGGCATAGGGATCCGGGTGATGCATGCCGGGCTGGTAACTGGCAGGCGGCGTGGCCAGGCCTCCGGTCCAGGCGGGAATGGTGCCACTGGCATTACCGGCGCGCTCGCCGCCGAGTGGCGTCAGGTCCTGGCCCAGGCGCGCGGCCTGGCTGGCGTCGACCTTGGCCTGGGCCTGGAAGGCCAGGGCAGTCAGCAGGACGATGGATACCGATCTCAACACAATGCTCTCCTCGCGACGCCATGGCAGCGGCGCCGCTATTGTCCGCGCCCCTGATGGGTGCGCTTGTCTTTGTTGTGTTCTGCGGTGAGGTGCCGTCCTGGCCGTCGGGTGGTCCCGATCTAGTGATGCGTCCTGCCGGTTTTGATAAGGGCTCCAGTTCCCGGCGCGAAGCCGGTTCGGTTCACTCCTGGCGCTGGAACTTCAGGTCCCATACGCCGTGACCGAGGCGTTCGCCACGGCGCTCGAACTTGGTCACCGGACGCTCCTCGGGGCGCGGCACGTAGGTGCCGTCGGCAGCCAGGTTGCGGTAGCCCGGTGCAGCGTTCATCACCTCGAGCATGTGCTCGGCGTAGTTCTCCCAGTCGGTGGCCATGTGCAGCACGCCGCCGATCTTCAGCTTGCGGCGCACCAGCTCGGCGAAGGCCGGCTGGACGATGCGGCGCTTGTGATGACGCGACTTGTGCCAGGGATCGGGGAAGAACAGCAGCACGCGATCGAGGCTGGCATCGGCCACGCAACCCTGCAGCACTTCCAGGGCGTCGCAGCTGTAGACACGCACGTTGCTCAGGTTGTGCGCCATCACGCCATTGAGCAGCGCGCCGACACCGGGCTTGTGCACCTCGACACCGATGAAGTCCTGCTCGGGCGCGGCAGCGGCCATCTCCAGGGTGGAATGGCCCATGCCGAAGCCGATCTCGAAGGTGCGCGGCGCGCTGCGCCCGAATACCTGGTCGAAGTCGCGCAGGCCGTCTTCCAGCTCCAGGCCGAACAGCGGCCAGCCCTTGTCCAGGCCACGCTGCTGGCCCTCGGTCATGCGTCCGGCACGCATCACGAAGCTCTTGATGGTGCGGCGCTGGCGGCCGTCTTCGGTCAGTTCGGGCTGTTGGGTGTCGGTCATGCTGTGCTCTTGTAGATTGCGTTACGACTTGGCGCGCCGGCGGCCCGACGCGCAGCAGATCGTCATCGTTATTTGATCAGGCCATCCAGCGGCGACGAGGCGCTGGCATAGAGTTTCTTCGGCATGCGGCCGGCCAGGTAGGCCAGACGTCCGGCCTCGACCGCGTGCTTCATCGCGCGCGCCATGAGAATCGGGTCCTGCGCATGGGCGATGGCGCTGTTGAGCAGCACCGCCTCGCAGCCCAACTCCATGGCGATGGTGGCGTCGGAGGCCGTGCCCACGCCGGCATCGACCAGCACCGGCACCTTGGCTTCTTCGAGGATGATGCGCAGGTTGTAGGGGTTGCAGATGCCCAGGCCCGAGCCGATCAGGCCGGCCAGCGGCATCACCGCGATACAGCCGATCTCGGCCAGCTGGCGGGCGATGATCGGATCGTCGCTGGTGTACACCATCACGTCGAAACCGTCCTTGACCAGGATCTCGGCGGCCTTGATGGTCTCGATCACGTTGGGGAACAGGGTCTTCTGGTCGGCCAGCACTTCCAGCTTGACCAGCTTGTGCCCGTCGAGCAGCTCACGGGCCAGGCGGCAGGTGCGCACCGCTTCTGCAGCGTCGTAGCAGCCGGCGGTGTTGGGCAGGATGGTGTACTGCTCGGGGCTGATCACGTCGAGCAGGTTCGGCTCGCCCGGGTTCTGGCCGATATTGGTGCGGCGCACCGCCACGGTGACGATCTCGGCGCCAGAGGCGGCGATGGCGTCGCGGGTCTCGTCCATATCCTTGTACTTGCCGGTACCCACCAGCAGGCGCGACTGGTAAGTACGACCGGCCAGGGTGAAGGGCTTGTCGCTGCGAACTTGGCTCATGGGAAATTCCTCAGAGGGATCAACCGCCGCCGATGGCGTGCACCACTTCCACCTGATCGCCCTCGGCGAGACGGGTGCTGTCGTGCTGGCTGCGTGGAACGATGTCCAGATTGAGCTCGACCGCCACGCGGCGCCCGGTCAGATCGAGACGGGCCAGCAGGTCCGCGACGCTCTGGTTGTCGGGCAGCTCGAAGGGTTCTCCATTCAATTGAATGCGCATGACGGCTCGGTCACAACTAGGAAGAGGGCCGGCATTCTAGCCCGATAGCCAGCCGCGACCAAGGCTAAAAGGCGTCATTCGTCCTCATTTCTGACGCCAGGGTCAGGTCTGGCACGACAGGGGCGCCATACGCACCGCCGGTCGTCCCAGCGCCTGAACGGCGCGCAGCCTAGGCCAGCTTCCAGGCCGCCAGGCCCAGGCACAGCCAGCCGATCAGGAAGGCAACACCGCCGAACGGGGTGATCATGCCCAGCTTGCCGACACCGCTGAGAGTCAGCAGGTAGAGGCTGCCGGAAAACAGCACGATGCCCAGCGCGAAGGCGCCACCGGCCAGATTGACCAGCCGACCCGGCGCGTGCAGCGCCAGCAGGCCGACGCCGAACAGGGCCAGCGCGTGGATCAGCTGGTAATGCGTGCCGGTCTGGAACACCGCCAGGTACTCAGGCGTCAGCCGATGCTTCAGACCATGGGCGGCAAAGGCACCGAGGGCAACGCCGGTAAACCCGGCGAAGGCGGACAGCAGCAGCCACAGACGAGCCATGCAACCTCCGGAAATGATTGACGATGCGGCGCAGTGTAACCCTTGCCGCGTCGCGGGAAATGAGCGGCGTTGTCACACCACGCCGGTATTGATTGGCGAATATGTCGATCAGGATCGCGAACAAATTCGCTTCTGGCGCCCGCGCCTGAGCCACCGTTCTGTTTTAATAGCCGCCATGCTTCGTTCCCTGACCCGCCGCCTGCTGAAACTCCTGTTCTGGCTGATGCTCGCCAGCGCACTGCTGGTGCTCGCCCTGCGCTGGCTGCCGCCACCCGGCACGGCGCTGATGCTCGAGCGCAAGATCGAGTCCTGGGGCAGCGAGCAACCTTTGCAGCTGAAACGTCAGTGGCGCCCCTGGAACGAGTTGCCGGACCATCTGAAGATGGCGGTGATCGCCGCCGAAGACCAGAAGTTCGCCGAGCACTGGGGCTTCGACGTCGGCGCCATCCAGGCGGCGCTGGCACACAATCAGAGCGGCGGCTCGCTGCGCGGCGCCAGCACCCTGAGCCAGCAGGTGGCCAAGAACCTGTTCCTCTGGTCCGGCCGCAGCTGGCCGCGCAAGGCGCTGGAGGCCTGGTTCACCGCGCTGATCGAGCTGTTCTGGCCCAAGGAGCGGATTCTCGAGGTCTACCTCAACAGCGTGGAATGGGGCGACGGCATCTTTGGTGCCGAAGCGGCCGCCCAGCATCATTTCGGCGTCGGCGCGCCCTACCTGAACCGCCAGCAGGCCAGCCAGCTCGCCGCCGTCCTGCCCAACCCGCGGCGCTGGAGCGCCGGCCGCCCGGACGCCTACGTCAATCGCCGCGCCGCCTGGATTCGCCAGCAGATGACGCAGCTCGGCGGCAGTCACTACCTCAACCAGCTCAAACCCAGGTACCCGGAATGGTGGCCACGCTGGCTGTAGAACCCGCCGGATGACGCTGCTGCGGTCGGTGCACGCGGCGCACCCTACGGCCGAAACGCCGGACAGCGTAGGCTGCGCCGTGCGCGCCGGGGATATCGATCGGCGCGATCCAGGCCACTAGCGGCGAGGGGCGAACGCGCGCTTGGGCACCGCATGCAGCAGCGCGACATCATCGCCCTGCAGGTGCACGGTCAGCCCCCATTGCGGATAGACCCAGGCCCGACCGTCGGCCAGCTCCAAGGTCAGCCGTGACTGCCCGAGACTGGCGGCCAGGCGTTCACTGGCCAAAGCATCAGGCGCTTGCAGATTCAGGCTGGCAATGGCAAAACCGGCCATCTGCTCGCCCAACGACTCATCCAGCACCACTTCGGCATCGCCTGGCTTCAGGCCTTGTGCGGCCATCAGGCTGTCGCGCTGATTCTTGCTCAAGGCCAGTTCAGCCTGCAGTGACCACTCGCCCTCTTCCCCTCCGAGCTTCGCCCGATGGAACAGTCGGGCGCCGTCCAGGCGCGGCTCCAGCCACAGCTCGCCCGCAGCCAGCGCCTGCACATCACGCAGCCTCAGCTCGTCTTCGGCCAGTGGCTGCAACAGCACCTCGCGCCACTGCTGCAGATTGGCCAGCGGATGCACCTCAGCGCTGCGCATCAGCCAGGCGCCCCAGGCGAAGAACAGCACAGCGACGATCGCGAATATCAGCCAGTGCTGCGCTTTCAGTGGGGCTTTGTTCACGGCAATTGCTCCAGACAGAAAAAAGCCGCACCAGGGTGCGGCTTTTCGGTGTAACGGCAGGCTCAGGCGGCAATCGAGCCCTTGAGCTTGTTCATCGCGTTCTTCTCGAGCTGGCGGATACGCTCGGCCGACACGTTGTACTTGGCGGCCAGGTCGTGCAGCGTCGCCTTCTCCTCGGCCAGCCAGCGCTGGTAGAGGATGTCGCGGCTGCGCTCGTCCAGGCTTTCCAGCGCTTCGTGCAGGTTGCTGCTGGAACTGTCGCTCCAGTCGGCATCCTCGAGTTGGCGGGCCGGATCGTAGCGGTGGTCTTCCAGGTAGTGCGCCGGCGACTGGAAGGCGCTGTCGTCGTCGGCATCGCTGGCCGGGTCGAAGGCCATGTCCTGGCCGGTCAGACGACTTTCCATCTCGCGCACTTCGTGCGGCTCGACGCCCAGGCTCTCGGCCACGGCGGTGACTTCGTCGTTGTTCAGCCAGGCCAGACGCTTCTTCTGGCTGCGCAGGTTGAAGAACAGCTTGCGCTGCGCCTTGGTGGTGGCCACCTTGACGATGCGCCAGTTCTTCAGGATGAACTCATGGATCTCGGCACGGATCCAGTGCACGGCGAAGGACACCAGACGCACGCCCATTTCCGGGTTGAAGCGCTTGACCGCCTTCATCAGGCCGACGTTGCCTTCCTGGATCAGGTCGGCCTGGGCCAGACCATAACCGGAGTAGCTGCGGGCGATATGCACCACGAAACGCAGGTGGGCCAGCACCATCTGGCGGGCGGCCTCGAGATCCTGCTGATAGTAGAGACTCTCGGCCAGTTCACGCTCCTGCTCGGGCGTCAGCAACGGGATGCTGTTGACGGCATGCACGTATGCTTCCAGGTTGGCGCCCGGAACCAAAGCATGAACAGGTTGCAAGGAAGTGGACATTCGAATCCTCCGATTCACGAAACTCGCGCAGTGTAGCACTGCGCAATCAGACGCGGTGCCTGTGGATAAGTTCCGTTACAGATAGTCGACAACATTGAAAAACAATGGCTTATCAGCGCGGCGCGAGCTCGTTGAGGTGTCTCGCCACCGCCAGCCAGGCGCCAATATAGCCCAACAGCACGGCGCCAAGCAGCAGGGATAGACCATCGGACGACGGCACCCCGCCCAGAGCGAAATCGCTGCCATATAAACCTGACAACCGTACCACTGCGTGGTTCAGCCAATCCAGCCCGAAAGCCAGCAGCAGCCAGGCGAACACCCCAGCACCAAAGCCGTACAGCGCGCCCATATAGAGGAAGGGCCGGCGCACGTAACCGTCGGTGCCGCCGACCAGCTTGATCACCTCGATCTCGGCGCGGCGGTTCTCGATGTGCAGGCGGATGGTATTGCCGATCACCAGCAGCAGCGCCAGGATCAGCAGCAGGCTGAGGCCGAAGACGAAACGATCACCCAGCTTGAGAATGGCGGTCAGACGCTCGACCCAGACCAGATCCAGCTGCGCCTGTTCCACCCGCGGCAGTTCCGCCAGGCGCTGGCGCAGGGCCTCGAGCTTGGCCTTGTCGACTTCCTTGGGCGTCACCAGCACCACGCCAGGCAGCGGGTTCTCCGGCAACTCCTTGAGCGCCTGGCCCAGGCCCGACAGCTGCTGGAATTCTTCCAGCGCCTGCTCGCGGCTGATCCATTCGGCCTCGGCGACATCGTCCATCGCGGCGATCTGCTCGCGCAGCGCCTGGCCGTCACGCTCGCCGGCGGACATCTCCAGGAACAGGGAAATCTGCGCGGCACGCTGCCAGGAGCCGCCGAGCCTCTCGACGTTGTCCAGCAGCAGGGAAAGGCCCATGGGCAGGCTCAGCGCCACGGCCATCACCAGGCAGGTGAAGAAGCTGCCGATGGGCTGACGGGCCAGGCGCTGCAGGCTGTCGACCAGACTGGCACGATGGCTTTCCAGCCAGGCGTGGAACAGGGTGCGAAAATCCGGCTCGTCGGCCGGACGATCGACCACCTTGTTGCGCGGCGCGGCGCCGACCCGTTCGGCCGGCTGCGGTGTGGGCATCTTCGACGCGCTCATCAGGCAGCCTCCCCGTCACCGATCAGACGGCCACGTTGCAGAGTGAGCATGCGGTGGCGCATGCGGGCGATCAGCGCCAGGTCGTGGCTGGCGATCAGCACCGTGGTGCCGAGCTGGTTGATGTCCTCGAACACGCCCATGATCTCGGCGGCCAGGCGCGGGTCGAGGTTACCGGTCGGCTCGTCCGCCAGCAGCAGGGCCGGGCGGTGGACGATGGCGCGGGCAATGCCAACGCGCTGCTGCTGACCGGTGGACAGATCACCCGGCGCTTGCGCGGCCTTGTCGCTGAGGCTGACCCGCTCCAGCGCGGCGCCGACGCGCTTGGCGATCTCCGGCTTGGACAGGCCGAGAATCTGCAGCGGCAGGGCGACGTTGTCATACACGCTGCGGTCGAACAGCAGCTGGTGATTCTGAAACACCACGCCGATCTGCCGGCGCAGGAAGGGAATCTGCGCGTTGGTGATGGTCGACAGGTCCTGCCCGGCCAGCAGCAGCTTGCCGCTGGTGGGCCGCTCCATCGCCAGCAGCAGGCGCAACAGGGTGCTCTTGCCGGCACCGGAGTGGCCGGTGACGAAGAGAAATTCGCCGGGGCGAACGCGGAAGCTCAGCTCGTGCAGCCCGACATGGCCATTGGGATACCGCTTGGCGACCTGCTCGAATCGGATCATCCGCGCTCGCGCTCCTCGAAGAGTGCCTGGACGAAGGCCTGCGCCTCGAACGGACGCAGGTCATCGATGCCCTCGCCCACGCCGATGTAGCGAATCGGCAGGCCAAACTGCTTGGCCAGGGCGAAGATGACGCCGCCCTTGGCAGTGCCGTCGAGTTTGGTCAGCGCCAGGCCGGTGAGGTTCACCGTCTGGTCGAACTGCTTGGCCTGGCTGATGGCGTTCTGGCCGGTGCCGGCATCGAGCACCAGCAGCACTTCGTGCGGCGCGGTCTCGTCCAGCTTGCCGATCACCCGACGGACCTTCTTCAGCTCTTCCATCAGGTTGTCCTTGGTGTGCAGGCGCCCGGCGGTATCGGCGATCAGCACGTCGATGCCGCGCGACTTGGCGGCCTGCACCGCATCGAAGATCACCGAGGCCGAGTCGGCGCCAGTGTGCTGGGCGATCACCGCGATGTTGTTGCGCTCACCCCAGACCTGCAGCTGCTCCACCGCGGCGGCACGGAAGGTATCGCCGGCGGCGAGCATGACCTTCTTGCCGTCCAGTTGCAGCTTCTTGGCCAGCTTGCCGATGGTGGTGGTCTTGCCCACACCGTTCACCCCGACCACGAGGATCACGTAGGGCTGCTTGGCACTGTCGATGACCAGGGGCTGCTCGACCGGCTTGAGCAGGGTCACCAATTCTTCCTGCAGCGCCTTGTACAGTGCGCCGCTGTCGGCCAGCTCCTTGCGCGCCACACGTTTGGTCAGGTTGCCGATGATGGTGGTGGTCGCCTCGACGCCGACATCGGCGGTGAGCAGGCGGGTTTCCAGATCGTCGAGCAGGTCGTCGTCGATGGCCTTCTTGCCGAGGAACAGGCTGGCCATGCCTTCGCCCAGACTGGCGCTGGTCTTGGACAGGCCCTGCTTGAGGCGGGCGAAGAAGCTCGGCTTGTCCTGGGTGGCCGGCAGCGCAGCAGGCGGCGCG
>NZ_JAODYT010000097.1:0-12368 GCF_029834875.1 Pseudomonas sp. GD04158
TTGCCGCCGACCTGTTGGCCGACCATGGCGCCCACTGCGCCGCCCAGAGCACCGCCAAGGCCGGCTTCGGTATTGCCCGCCAGGGCGACGCCGCCACTGGTCAGACCCAGAGAGAGGAGGAGCAACTGCAGAGATTTCATAGACACCTCGATCACGGGAGCCGCTTTGCAGCGGAGTTGCTCCATTGACCGAAGCGGCTCGCCTCTGGTTCCCGACCTTCCGTCGGCAGTCTGCCGGCAAGCGGAACGGGTTCACAGTTTCGCGCAGCGACTCACAACAGGCTTTCGCGGCCCCACTGCTCCAGCGCCAGGGTCAGCGGCAGCACCTCGCCGGGGCGGCTCAGGGCGTAGCCGGGCAACTGGCCGATACGTGCCTGAAACTCCGGGTTCTGCAGCACCCGCAGCAGCGCGGCCATGGCCGGCAGCTCTAGGCTGTCCTCGCGGCACAGCAGGCAATAGTGCTCGCGCGCCATGGGAATGAAGTCCAGGCCGAACTGGCGCGCCGCGGCTTCGACACCGAAGCCGACATCGGCCATGCCGCTGGCTACAAAGGCCGCCACTGCCGCGTGGGTAAACTCCTCGTTGTGGAAACCCTTGATGGTCGCGCTGTCCAGGCCACCTTGCTGCAGCAGGTCCTGCAGCAGCAGGCGTGTGCCCGAACCCGGTTCGCGATTGACGAAGCGCAGCTCGCCGCGCGCCAGGTCCGCCAGGCCGCGCACGCCGTGCGGGTTGCCGGGGGCGAGCATCAGCCCCTGGGTGCGCACGACGAAGGTGATCACCCGCTGATCGGGGCGCAGCCAGGGCTGGATGCGGCTCATGCTCAGGGTGCCAAGCGGCCCGGCCGGCACGTGCAGGCCGGCCACCTCGCAGTCGTGGCGCTGCAAGGCGATCATCGCCTCGCTGCCGCTGCGAAATTGCACCTCCCACTGCCAGCTGGGGTCGCGTTCCAGCCATTCGCGCAGCGCCGCCACGGCGAAACCGTGGCTGGCGTGGATGCGCAGGCCGGGATTGCTGGCCTGCAGCACCCGGTTGAGCTCCAGTTCCAGCTCGCTCGCCAGGTTATCCAGCTGTGGCGACAGCCGCGCGCGAATGCGCTGGTCGGCCCACAGCAGTTTCTCTCCCAGCGGCGCCAGGCGTGCGCCCTTGCCGCGTTCCAGCTCGATCAAAGGGCTGCCGAAGAACGCCTGCCACTTGCCCAAGAGGTTCCAGGCATGGCGGTAGGAGTAGCCGACGCGGGCGGCGGCCTCGGTCAGCTTGCCGGTGTCGTGCACCGCCTGCAGCAGTTCCAGGCCCTGCGGGTCGAGGCTGCTGCCGTCGCGCTGGTGGAAACGCCAGCGCGGCTGGATGTCGATACGGATCATATGCTCAATACTTCATATTTGTGTGGCCAATTTCCCATGTTAGTTTGCCTTTCATGGGCGATTTTTCGTCCGAGTATAAGAACTTTACTTCATATATGGCGAGCCCAATGGCTCCGCCTGGGATAAGCCGACCGGCAGCCGTGACTGGCCGGCTTATCTCCTGACAGTACCGGTATAGCCGCCGGCTGGAGCATCGAACATGGCCCTTCTTCCCCAGCGCTTCGCCCCCGAGCAATGCGAGGCCGTCACCCGTGAGGTGCTCGCCGCCCACCGCGGCCAGCCCGGCGCCCTGCTACCCATCCTCCACGACATCCAGGACCGCCTCGGCGCCGTACCGCCCGAGCTGTTGCCGCTGATCGCCGAGGACCTCTGCCTGTCGCGCGCCGAGGTGCACGGGGTGGTCAGCTTCTATCACGATTTTCGCGCCACGCCGCCCGGCCGCCAGGTGCTCAAGCTGTGTCAGGCCGAGGCCTGCCAGTCGATGGGGGTCAAGGCGCTGACCGCTGAACTGGAAAGCAAGCTCGGCCTGCCGCTGGGTGAGACCCGCGAGGATGGCAGCCTCAGTTTCGAACCGGTGTACTGCCTGGGCAACTGCGCCTGCGCACCGAGCGTGATGCTCAATGGCGAACTACACGGTCGTGTCGACGCCGAGGAAGTGCTGGCGCTGCTGGCCGAACAGGGGGCCCAGGCATGAGCGAACCGATCAAGATCTTCGTCCCGCGCGATGCCACCGCGCTCAGCCTGGGCGCCGACAAGGTAGCCAAGGCCATAGTCGCCGAGGCCGCGGCGCGCGGTATCGAGGTGCAACTGGTGCGAAACGGCTCGCGCGGGCTGTTCTGGCTCGAGCCGCTGGTCGAGGTTGCCACGCCGGCCGGTCGTGTCGCCTATGGGCCGGTCAAGGCACGCGACGTTGCCGGCCTGTTCGACGCCGGTTTCCACGAGGGCAAGGCACATGCGCTGGGCCATGGCCTGACCGAGGAGATCGAATACCTCAAGCGCCAGGAGCGCCTGACCTTCGCCCGCGTCGGCATCACCGACCCGCTGTCGCTGGAGGACTACATCGCCCACGACGGCTACCGCGGCCTCAAGCGCGCCCTCGGCATGACGCCCGAAGCGATCGTTGCCGAGGTCACCGAATCCGGCCTGCGCGGCCGTGGCGGCGCGGCGTTCCCCACCGGCATCAAGTGGCGCACCGTGCTCGGTTGCCAGGCCGAGCAGAAGTACATCGTCTGCAACGCCGACGAAGGCGACTCGGGCACCTTCTCCGACCGCATGGTGATGGAAGACGATCCCTACGTGCTGATCGAGGGCATGACCATCGCCGGCCTCGCAGTTGGAGCTACGCGCGGCTACATCTACCTGCGTTCGGAATACCCGCACGCCGAAGCGGTGCTGCTCGAAACCATTGCCCGCGCCACGGCCGCCGGCTACCTGGGCGATGATGTGCTCGGCAGCGGCAAGGCCTTCCATCTGGAGCTGCGCCGCGGCGCCGGCGCCTATATCTGCGGCGAGGAAACCGCGCTGCTGGAAAGCATCGAGGGCAAGCGCGGCACCGTGCGGCCGAAGCCGCCGCTGCCGGCCATCGAGGGCCTGTTCGGCAAGCCGACGGTGATCAACAACGTGATCTCGCTGGCGTCGGTGCCGATCATCCTCGACAAGGGCGGCGCCTACTACAAGGACTACGGCATGGGCCGCTCGCTCGGCACCCTGCCGATCCAGCTGACCGGCAACATCGCCCGCGGCGGCCTGATCGAGAAGGCCTTCGGCATCACCCTGCGCGAGCTGCTGTATGAATACGGCGGCGGTTCGGTCAGTGGCCGGCCGATCCGCGCGGTGCAGGTCGGCGGCCCGCTCGGCGCCTACCTGCCCGAGTCGCAGTTCGACACCCCGCTGGATTACGAGGCCTTCGCCGCCCTTGGCGCGGTACTCGGCCACGGCGGCATCGTGGTGTTCGACGACACCGTCGACATGGCCGACATGGCGCGCTACGCCATGGAGTTCTGCGCGGTGGAATCCTGCGGCAAGTGCACGCCCTGTCGGATCGGCTCGACCCGCGGCGAGGAGCTGCTGTCGCAGATCATCGTGGCCCGTTCCGAAGGCCCGCAGCCGGGGCGCATCGAACTGCTCAAGAGCCTCTGCGACACCATGCTCGGCGCCTCGCTCTGCGCCCTTGGCGGCATGACACCCTATCCGGTGATGAGCGCCATCAACCACTTTCCCGAGGACTTCGGCGTGTCGCAAGACAGCGCCGAAGCCCGCTGATCCGGAGGCGTCCCCATGGCCCTGTATCGTGAACTCGACTATGGCACCCCTGCTCGCAGCGGTGCTCCGGTAACCCTGGAAATCGACGGCAACGCCATCACCGTGCCGGCCGGCACCTCGCTGATGCGTGCGGCTCAGGAGGCCGGCATCGCCGTGCCCAAGCTGTGCGCCAGCGACAGCCTGGAGCCGTTCGGCTCATGCCGCCTGTGCATGGTGGAAATCGAAGGCCGCCGCGGCTTCCCGGCGTCCTGCACCACCCCGGTGGAGCCGGGCATGGTGGTGCGCACGCAGAGCCCGAAACTGGCCGAACTGCGTCGCGGCACCATGGAGCTGTACATCTCCGACCACCCGCTGGACTGCCTGACCTGCTCGGCCAACGGCAACTGCGAGCTGCAGGACATGGCCGGTGTGGTCGGCCTGCGCGAAGTACGCTACGACCCGGTGAAGACCCACCTGGCCGAAACCAAGGACGAGTCCAACCCCTATTTCAGCTATGACCCGTCCAAGTGCATCGTCTGCAACCGCTGCGTGCGCGCCTGCGAGGAAGTGCAGGGCACCTTCGCCCTGACCATCGACGGCCGCGGCTTCGACTCGCGCGTGGCCGCCAGCCAGGCCGAGGATTTCCTCGACTCCGAGTGCGTGTCCTGCGGTGCCTGCGTCAATGCCTGCCCGACCGCCACGCTGATGGAAAAATCAGTGATTGAGCTGGGCCAGGCCGAGCGCAGCGTCACCACCACCTGCGCCTACTGCGGCGTTGGCTGCTCGTTCAACGCCGAGGTCAAGGGCAACACCGTGGTGCGCATGGTGCCGAACAAGAACGGCCACGCCAACCATGGCCACGCCTGCGTCAAGGGCCGCTTCGCCTGGGGCTACGCGACCCACCCGGACCGCATCAAGACCCCGATGATCCGCGACAGCATCCACGAGCCGTGGCGCTCGGTGAGCTGGGACGAGGCCATCGGCTACGCCGCCCGGCGCTTCAAGGAGATCCAGGCACAGTACGGCCGTAATGCGGTCGGCGGGCTGACCTCCTCGCGCTGCACCAACGAGGAAACCTACCTGGTGCAGAAGCTGGTGCGCGCTGCCTTCGGCAACAACAACGTGGATACCTGTGCCCGCGTCTGCCACTCGCCGACCGGCTACGGCCTCAAGGTGACCCTCGGCGAGTCCGCCGGTACCCAGGATTTCGACTCGGTGCTGTCCGCCGACGTGGTGCTGGTGATCGGTGCCAACCCCACCGACGGCCACCCGGTGTTCGGCTCGCAGCTCAAGCGCCGCCTGCGCGAGGGCGCCAAGCTGATCGTCGCCGACCCGCGCGGCATCGACCTGGTGCGCAGCCCGCACATCCGCGCCGAGCATCACCTGCAGCTGCGTCCGGGCAGCAACGTCGCCCTGCTCAACAGCCTGGGCCATGTGATCGCCACCGAGGGCCTGATCAACGAGGCGTTCATCGCCGAGCGCTGCGAGGCCGAAGCCTTCGAGCAATGGCGCACCTTCGTCAGCGAACAGCGCAACAGCCCCGAGGCCATGGAGGCCCTGACCGGCGTGCCGGCCGCTTCGGTGCGCGCTGCCGCGCGCCTGTACGCCACCGGTGGCAACGCGGCGATCTACTACGGCCTGGGCGTCACCGAGCACAGCCAGGGCTCGTCCACCGTGATGGCGATCGCCAACCTGGCCATGGCCACCGGCAATATCGGCCGTCCGGGTGTCGGTGTGAACCCGCTGCGCGGACAGAACAACGTGCAGGGCTCCTGCGACATGGGCTCCTTCCCCCACGAGCTGCCGGGCTACCGCCACGTTTCCGATCCGGTGGCACGGCCGCAGTTCGAGGCCGCCTGGGGCGTCAAGCTGCTCGACGAGCCGGGCCTGCGCATCCCCAACATGCTCGCCGCGGCGCATGCCGGCACCTTCAAGGGCATGTACATCCAGGGTGAGGACCCGGCGCAGTCCGACCCCGACACCCAGCACGTCACCGATGCACTCAAGGCCATGGAGTGCGTGGTGATCCAGGACCTGTTCCTCAACGAAACCGCCAAGTACGCCCACGTGTTCCTGCCTGGCGCCTCCTTCCTGGAGAAGAACGGCACCTTCACCAACGCCGAGCGGCGCATCTCGCCGGTGCGCAAGGTGATGCCGGCGCTGGCCGGCAAGGAAGACTGGGAAGTGACCGTGGCGTTGTCCAACGCCCTCGGCTACCCGATGAACTACAAGCATCCGTCCGAGATCATGGACGAGATCGCCGCGCTGACGCCGACCTTCACCGGCGTCAGCTACGCCAAGCTCGACCGCCTGGGCAGCATCCAGTGGCCGTGCAACGACGAGGCCCCGGAAGGCACGCCGATCATGCACGAGGACGCCTTCGTGCGTGGCAAGGGGCGCTTCGTGGTCACCGAGTTCATCCCCACCGAGGAGCGCACCTCGCGCAAGCGGCCGCTGGTGCTGACCACCGGGCGCATCCTTTCGCAGTACAACGTCGGCGCGCAGACCCGGCGTACCGCCAACAAGGCCTGGCACGCCGAGGACATCCTCGAGCTGCACCCGGTGGACGCCGAGGATCGCGGCATCAAGGACGGCGACTGGGTCGGCATCAACAGCCGTGCCGGCGAGACGGTGATGCGCGCCAAGGTCACCGAGCGCATGCAGCCGGGTGTGGTGTACACCACCTTCCACCACCCGGAATCCGGTGCCAACGTGATCACCACCGACAACTCCGACTGGGCCACCAACTGCCCGGAGTACAAGGTCACCGCGGTCCAGGTGCGCAAGGTCGAAGTCCCGTCGCAGTGGCAGCAGGAGTTCGATAGCTTCACCCGCGAGCAGGTCAGCCTGCTGCCGGTGGTGCAGTTATGATGCCGCTGGCCCCGGCACCGGTTCGTAGGGTGCGCCGTGCGCACCACTGCCACGCCGGCCTATTCTTTGCGGCTTCCCGGTTATTCAGCGGAGCACAGCCATGGGCATGAACGCCACCCAACTGATCAAGATGGCCAACCAGATCGGCGCCTTCTTCGCGTCCCAGCCTGACCCCGCCCAGGCGCGCACTGAATACGCCCAGCATCTCAAGCGCCAATGGGACCCGCAGATGCGCACGGCGCTTTACGCCCACCTGGACGCCAGCGACGGCGAGGGTCTGAGCGAGTTCGCGCTGCAGGTGCTGCGCGATTTGCGCGGGCAGATCGAGCCACAGGCTGCTAGTGTCTGAACGCTCCATGAACTGCACATGGCCTTTGGGTGTCTCGTGAGGTGCTAGGGGCTGGTGCGCACGGCGCACCCTACGACCGCGAGGAATCCGCATCCATGTCACGCCGTACCGCCGACCCGCTTACCGATGATCGCGCCGCCGCTCCGGCACCGGACGGTTACGCCTATGTCGAGCTGGACGAGGCGGCGCACGATGGTCACGCCGTGCTGGCCGAGGAATGCGCCCTGGCCATCGCCTACAACGGCGTCGCTCAAGCGGTGATGATGGTTTCGCCCAGCGCGCTGGAGGATTTCGTCGTCGGCTTCAGCCTGACTTCTGCAGTCGTGGCGGCGGCCGAGGACATCTACGACATCCAGCTCAAGCGCGCGGGGGAGGCATTCAGCGCCGAGGTGCAGATCGCCAGCCGCGCCTTCTGGGCGCTCAAGCAGCAGCGGCGCAATCTGGCCGGCACCAGTGGCTGCGGCCTGTGCGGCGTCGAGGCGCTGGAGCAGGCGCTGCCGCAACTCGACACCCTGAGCCTCAACCCGCTGCCACCGGCCGCGCACCTGGCCGACCTGCGTACGCGCATCGGCCAGGTGCAGAAGCTGGCGCGCCAGAGCGGCGCGCTGCATGCGGCATTGTTCGTCGATGAGTCTGGCGAGATCGTCCTGTGCCGCGAAGACATTGGCCGGCACAACGCGCTGGACAAGCTGATCGGCGCGCTAAACCGTGAAAGCCGCGACGCCCGTCGCGGCTTTGCCGTGGTCACCAGCCGCTGCAGCCTGGAGCTGATCCACAAGGCGGTGCGCGCCGGCTTCGCCAGCCTGGTCAGCCTGTCGGCGCCCACCGACCTGTGCGTGCGCTGGGCGCGTCGGCACCGCCTCAACCTCATTCACCTGCCGCACCATAGTCCACCGCGGGTCTATAGCCCGGCGTCGTAGGGTGTGCCGTGCGTACCAGCCTTGCGCCTCGAGGCTATTGCCGGATTGCATCCGGGCTACAGGCCCTGCAGCAGTTCGCGGTAATCCTCCACGGCGGCGAATTCCTCGGTGTCCTTCGGCCCGGCCTGGCTGTCCGGCTGGCGCACGGCGAGCAGGTGGGCGACGCCGAACTGTCCGGCGCTGCGCAGGATCGGCAGGCTGTCGTCGATGAACAGACTGCGCGCCGGATCGAAGCCGACGTCCTGACGCAGGGCGAACCAGAACTGCTGGTTCTCCTTGGGAAAGCCGTAGTCGTGAGAGCTGATCAGGCGCTCGAACCAGGGCGCCAGTTCGACCCGTTCCATCTTCAACGACAGCGAATCGCGATGCGCGTTGGTGATCAGCACCACACGCTTGCCGGCTTCGCGCAGGGCGCGCAGGAACAGCTCGGCATCCTCACGCAGGGCGATCAGATGGGCCACCTCGCGCTTGAGATCGCGGATCGAGAGCTTGAGCTCGCGGCTCCAGAAATCGGTGCAGTACCAGTTCAGCGTACCGGCATGTTGGCGAAACAGCGGCAACAGCTCGGCCTCGGCCAGCGCCAGGCTGGTGCCATGGTGCTCGGCATAGCGCTGCGGCAGGTGCTTGAGCCAGAAATGGTTGTCGAAATGCAGGTCGAGCAGGGTGCCGTCCATGTCCAGCAGGACGGTGTCGATCTGGTGCCAGGGGAGTGAAGGCATGGGCGCGCCCAGTGATGAGAGTCGTGAATCTGCCGGCCCGCGTCGCGATCATGCAATCTGCGCCGGGGATAATCGCAAAAGCCGCGGTATGATAACCCGCCAGGTCACGCCAAGGAGTTGCCCCATGCGTCAGAAGCCCACGGTGCTCGCCCGTGAAATAGTCGCCAGCAGTCGCCTGTTCCGCGTCGAGGAACTGCAGCTGCGCTTCTCCAATGGGGTCGAGCGTACCTACGAACGCCTGGTGGGCAAGGGCGCCGGCTACGGCGCGGTGATGGTGGTGGCCATGCTCGATGCCGAGCACGCGGTGCTGGTGGAGGAATACTGCGGCGGCACCGACGACTACCAGTTGTCGCTGCCCAAGGGGCTGATCGAACCGGGCGAGGACGTGCTGGTGGCGGCCAATCGCGAGCTCAAGGAGGAGGCGGGGTTCGGTGCGCATGAGCTGGAGTACATCACCGAGCTGAGCCTGTCGCCCGGCTACATGAGCCAGAAGATCCAGGTGGTACTGGCGCGCAATCTGTACGAAGAGCGCCTGCCCGGCGACGAGCCGGAGCCGATGCGGGTCGACCGCATCAACCTGCGCGAGTTGTCCAGCCTGGCCCAGCACGCCCAGTTCAGCGAGGGCCGCGCCCTGGCCGCGCTGTACCTGGTGCGTGACCTGCTGAGTCAGCGCGGGGAGTTCGTGCAGTGAGTCATCCCCATATTCCCCAGGTGATCGAGCTGGTACGTGCCGCAGGTGCGGCGACCCTGCCGTACTGGCGCAGCGACGTGGCCGTGACGGAGAAGGCCGATGCCTCGCCAGTCACTGCCGCCGACCTGGCCGCCCACCACATCCTGCTCGATGGCCTGCGCGCGCTGGCGCCGGATGTACCGGTGCTGTCGGAAGAGGCCGCCGACATTCCGCTGGCCGAACGCGCGGCCTGGACACGCTGGTGGCTGGTCGATCCGCTCGATGGCACCAAGGAATTTATCGCCGGTTCCGAGGAGTTCACCGTCAATGTCGCGCTGATCGAGCGTGGCCGCGTGGTCTTCGGCGTGGTCGGCATTCCGGCCAATGGCCGTTGCTATTACGGCGGTGCCGGTCTGGGCGCCTGGCGCAGCGAAGCGCCGGGCGATGAGCAGCCGATCAGCGTGCGTCTGGCGCCGGCGCAGGGCTTTACCCTGGTGGCCAGCAAGCGCCATTCGAGTCCGGCGCAGGAGCGCTTGCTCGGTGAGCTGGTCGCGCGCTTCGGCGAGCCGGCGCTGGCCAATATCGGCAGTTCGCTGAAGTTCTGTCTGCTGGCCGAGGGCAATGCCGACTGCTACCCGCGTCTGGCGCCCACCTCGCAGTGGGACACCGCCGCGGCGCAGGGCGTGCTGGAAGGGGCGGGCGGCGAGGTGCTGAATCTGGCCGGCGAAGTGCTCACCTACGAGGCGCGCGAATCCTTTCTCAATCCGTCGTTCCTGGCCTTGCCGGCCACTGCCGAGTGGCGTGGCGAGCTGATCGAGTTGGCGCGGACATTGTAGGGCGGGTGCAACCCGCCACATCGTCCATGGCGGGTTGCACCCGCCCTACGGCTCAATCGAGCATATCGCTGTAGCGCTCGTCCTTCCTGAACACCAGCGGCTGGTCGAAGCCGGGCACCTTCACTTCCTCGGTGGTGATGGAGATCGCCTGGTCGTCGATCATGTCGTTGCCGAAGTTGTAGATGATGTCCAGCTGGCCCAGCAGCGCCTGCTGGTCATAGGCCGCGGCCGCGGCGCGGGTGGCTTCGCGGCGGGCCAGGTAGGCGTCGAAGGCGGCCTGGCCGTGGCGCTTGCGCAGCATGCGCTCGACCACGTGCGGGGCCAGCACCAGGGCGCTGGCGTTGTTGCCGCCGAAACCCTTGGAGTTGATAAAGGCCACCTCCATTGCCTGCTCACCCACCTTGCGATCGACGGTGGACAGGCTCAGGTGCTCTTGATGCACGTCGCCGGCGACCGCGTCGATGGTCTTCAGGCCGGGCACGATGCCGTACTTGAAGGCGCCGAGGGCGGCGATCACCTGGTCGCCGCTGGCGGTGGCCAGGGAGTGGCCGACGAAGGCCTTCACCGCCGTGACCGGCCACTGTTCGATGCCGAAGGCGGCCGCGACGCGGTCGAGAATCTCCGACTCGGTGACGCGGTTGGCCGGGGTGCTGGAGCCATGGGCGTGCACGAAGCTGCGGCTGCGCACGGCGTCCAGGCCGAGCAGTTGTACGGCGCTGGCCACGGCCTTGGCCACGGTCAGGTAGTTTCCCGGGCCGGGAGCGGAAATGGACTTCTTGAAGCCGTCGGCGTTGATGAACACGTCCGGCACCGCGCCGTGGACGTCGGCACCCAGCTCCAGGGCCAGTTCATCGTCCATCAGCACCACGAACTGGCAGGCTTCGGCCAGGGTGAAGCCGCAGTTGTCGCCGAACGGGCGGCTGGCGCGGCGGAAATCCACGTCCTGCTTGCCCTCGATCTGGCGCAGGCCTTCCTCGGTGGCCAGCGCGCCCATGGCGCCATAACCCTCGATGCACTCCTGGTTGATCGGCGCCTCGCTGCTGCCGACGATGACCACGCGCGCCTTGCCCGAGGCGATCTGCTCGATGCCCTTCTGCAGGTTGTAGAGGAAGGTGGCGCAGGCGCCGGTGATGCTGCCGGTGGTGCCGACGCTGCCGAGCACGTAGGCGTTGATGAAGTCCGCCGGCATGGTGTTCAGGCCCAGGGCCAGCTGCTTGGCGGTGACGCGGCCGCCTTTCAGACGCGACTGCATCATGCCGCCGAAGCCGTTCTCGTCGAGCTGGCTCATGATGCAGCTGGCGAACACGGCGATCTCGTCCGGGGCGACATGTTGAACGATGCGCTGCCAGTCGATACCCACCGAACGCAGGGCGTCGGTGACGCCGACCACGGTCATGGCCAGGCCGCGCGGGTGGAAGCGCGAGTTGTACAGCTCGCTCGGCTCGAAGCCGGTGGGCAGCTGGCCGGCGGACTTCACCGCCAGCGGGCGGTAGCTGTCGACCTTGAATTCGCAGCTGTCATGCAGGGTGACCTGCACCTCGCTGGCGTTGAGCTCCTGCACCGACCAGTTGGCCGGCAGCGGCTCGGGCAGCTGCTTGCGCTGGGTGATGAAGCTAAGGCTGCCGCTGTGGCCGGGAGCCAGGCCGATGCTCTTCTGCCAGTGGGCGGCGTCCGGATCCAGATGCTGTTTCTCGATGCGGCGCACCAGGGTGCCGGCGAGAATGTCCTTGCCGTAGCGGCTTTCGATGTCGGCCAGGCTCAGTGGCTGGCCGTCCTGATCGCGGTACTGGCCGTCGACCACGCGTACTAGCTTCATCATCTGCGCCAGCCCGGCCAGGGTTTCCTGGCGTGCCTGGGGCTCGAGCGACTCCTGCACGGTACGACGGAAACCATGGTGGAAGGAGCTGCGCCCGGCTGCGTTGTAACCCCCAAAACCCACGATCACAGGTAAGCGCGACATAACTCAAAAGCTCCTGAACAAGGCCAGCGCGACGCCAGGCCGGCGCCAGTGGGCGCGAGCGGAGTCATAGGGCGGTGGCGTTTGGAAATATTCGGCTGCCTAACCTGACGTGGATCATGACTGTCGAGTCACTCATTCGTCCAATGTCGTGGCGAGTGCAAGGCGTGTCGCAGGTGGGAAGGTCGTTAGCGGGTAGGGTGCGCCGTGCGCACCGCTGCCCTCAGAGGTTGGTGCGCACGGCGCACCCTACGGGACAGCGTATTTCGCTGACGAGCCCGCCGGCTGGCGGGCTCGAAGGGCTCAGCCCTGGTAGCTGATATGCCCGTCGACCAGGGTGTAGCGCACCGCGCCGGGCAGGCAATGGCCGATGAACGGGCAGTTGCTGCCCTTGGAGTACCACTGCTCGCCGGCGACGGTGGAAGCCTGCGCATCGAACAGCACG
>NZ_JAODYT010000098.1:0-11897 GCF_029834875.1 Pseudomonas sp. GD04158
CTCGGCGATCATGAAGGCCAGTTCCAGCGACTGGTCGGCGTTCATGCGCGGGTCGCAATGGGTGTGGTAGCGGTCGGACAGACCGTCCTCGGTGATCGGGCGCGAGCCGCCGATGCATTCGGTGACGTTCTGCCCGGTCATCTCGATATGGATGCCGCCGGCGTAGGTGCCTTCGGCCTGGTGCACGGCGAAGAACTGCCGGACTTCGCTGAGGATCTGCGCGAAGTCGCGGGTCTTGTAGCCGCTGCTGGCCTTGATGGTGTTGCCGTGCATGGGGTCGGAACTCCACAGCACCTGGCGGCCTTCTTCCTTGACCTTGCGCAGCAGGCGCGGGAAGTGCGCTTCCACCTTGTCCGCGCCCATGCGCACGATCAGGTTGAGGCGGCCTGGATCGTTGTCCGGGTTGAGCGTGTCGAGCAGGCGGATCAGCTCGTCCGGGTCCATGCTCGGGCCGACCTTGACGCCGATGGGGTTCTCGATGCCGCGCATGAATTCGACGTGCGCACCGTCTAGCTGGCGGGTGCGGTCGCCGATCCACAGCATGTGCGCGGAGCAGTCGTACCAGCGGCCGGTGAGGCTGTCGCGACGCACGAAGGCTTCTTCGTAGTTGAGCAGCAGCGCTTCGTGAGCGGTGAAGAAGCTGACTTCGCGCAGTTGCGGCGCGCTGTCCATGCCGACGGCGCGCATGAACGCCAGGGTTTCGTCGATGCGGTTGGCCAGCTGGTGGTACTTCTCGGAGAGCGCCGAGTTGGCGATGAAATCGAGGTTCCACTGATGCACCTGATGCACGTCGGCAAAACCGCCTTGGGCGAAGGCGCGCAGCAGGTTGAGGCTGGCGGTGGCCTGGTGATAGGCCTGCAGCAGGCGCTCCGGATCGGGCACGCGGCTGGCGGCGTCGAAGCCGATGCCGTTGACGATATCGCCGCGGTAGGCGGGCAGGGTGACGCCATCGATGGTTTCGCTGCCGGAGGAGCGCGGCTTGGCGAACTGGCCGGCCATCCGCCCGACCTTGACCACCGGGCAGCCGGCGGCGAAGGTCATGACGATGGCCATCTGCAGCAGCACCTTGAAGGTGTCGCGGATCTTCGCGGCGGAAAACTCGGCGAAGCTCTCGGCACAGTCGCCGCCCTGCAGCAGGAAGGCGCGGCCCTGGGTGACTTCGGCGAACTGGCGGCGCAGCTCGCGCGCCTCGCCGGCGAACACCAGCGGCGGGTAGCCGGCCAGGGTCTGTTCGACGCGGGCGAGGTGGGCGGCGTCAGGGTATTCGGGCTGCTGCTGGATGGGCTTGGCCCTCCAGCTTTCTGGGCTCCAGGCGTGCGACATGCGGCATCTCTGTATCGGCTGATTCGGGCTGGTGGGCATCTTAACCGATAAGCCCCATGCCCCCTAGCGCAGCCCCGGGCGCAACGACGCGGGGCGCTGCACGCGCCCGATCTGCAGGTCACTCGTCCCTGAGGCCGGGCTGCGCGAGCAGCAGCGGCGCGGGCTCGGGTGGGCGGCGCGACCAGAGCCATGCCAGGGCCAGGCCCGACACCAGGTGCCAGCAGCCCCAGAAGGCGGCGATCAGCAGCATGCCGCCGGCCTGGGGGAAGAAGGTGAAGATGATCACCAGGCCCAGCGCCGAGTTCTGAATGCCCACTTCCAGGGTCACGGCGCGGCGCTCGCCTGCCGGTAGCCCGCCGATCAGTGCGCTGAGATAGCCGATGCCCAGCGCCAGCGCGTTGTGCGCCACCACCAGCCAGAAGAACAGGTGAAAGTGGCGGGTGAATTGCTCCAGATTGCGGCTGAACGCCAGGGCGACGAAACCCAGCATCACCAGCAGGGCGAACAGGCGCAGGGGCTTTTCCAGGTGCTGCGCGAGGCGTGGAAAGCGCCGCCCCACCCACATGCCTGCCAGCAGTGGCAGGGCCAGCACCAGCAGCACGAGCGCGAGCAAGCCCAGCGGGTCGAGGGCGATCTGCGTCAGCAGCGGCCGCGTGTAGGGGTTGAGCCAGGCGTACAGGGCGAAATTCAGCGGTGTGAGCAGGCTGGCGGCCAGGCTCGATACCGCCGTCATGCTCACCGAGACCGCGACATCGCCCCGCGCCAGCCAGGTCATGATGTTGGAAAAGCTGCCGCCGGGGCAGGCCGCGATCAGCATCATGCCCAGGGCCAGTTCCGGCTCGATGCCCAGCCCCCAGCAGGCCAGGCAGGTCAGTGCCGGCAACAGCAGAAACTGCGCCAGCAGCCCGAGCAGCGGGGCGCGTGGCGCGCGAGCGATGCGGCGAAAATCATCGGCGCGCAGATCGAGAGAAACGCCGAACATCATCAGCGCGACGATCAGATTGATCAGCACCAGGCTGCTGGGGTCGAAGGCGATCGTCACCGGTTCCACGTTCAGGCTCCCTGGGTGGCCGCGTAGGCACTCTCGCTCAGCTCGCGCCGCAGGGCGGCACTGTGCGCGGCGATGCGTCTACGATAGCTGTCCTTGTGCACGTAGTAGGCCATGCGCTCCAGTGGCAGGTAGCGGTAGCCGCCATCCAGGCGCTGGCCGGCCTGCTCGCGGATGGTCTGGCGCAGAACCTGTGCCGCCGGGCTGCCGGCCTGCAGCTGGCGGATGTACAGCGCCACCAGTTCGGCCTGCTCGTCGCGCCCCTGCCAGCCGAGACCGGAGGCCTCGACCATGCCGAGCACGAACAGGTCGTCACGCTGCGGGTGGAAGACGTTGAGATACAGCTGCGGCGCGCCTGCGCCCTCCGGCCAGTTCAGCTCGCTGCGCTCGATGAAGGGATAGTCGAGCTTGTAGCCGGTGGCCAGCAGGATCAGGTCGTACTCGGCCCGTGCGCCATGGGCGAAGGTGACGCTGTGGCCGTCTATCGCCGTGATATCGCCGCGCACGCGGATATCGCCATGGCCGATATGGTGCAGCACCAGCGAGTTCATCACCGGGTGCGATTCATACAGGTGGTAGTCAGGATCGGGCAGGCCGTACTGCGAAGGTTTGCCGACCAGAGCGCGCACCAGCAGTCCATCGAGCAGCTGCTTGAGCCGGCGCGGAAGCCTGATCGCTCCGCCGAAGGTGTCGGTGGGCTTGCCGAGGATGAACTTGGGCAGGAAGTAGTAGCCGCGCCGTACCGACAGATCCACCGAGGCGGCGCGATGCACGGCATCGACCGCGATATCGCAGGCCGAGTTGCCGCAGCCGACCACCAGCACGCGTTTGCCGGCGAAGATATCGGCGCTCTTGTAGGCGCTGGAGTGCAACACCTCACCGGCGAAGTGGCCGGGCAGGGATGGCAGGTTGGGCGTATGCAGGGTGCCGTTGGCGATCAGAACGCCATCGAGGCGCCATTCGCGCTGTTCGCCGTTGCGCTCGCTGACCAGCGTCCAGCCCTTGTCCAGGCGTTGCAGCTGCACCACGCGGGTGTCGAACTGGTAGTGCTGGTAAAGGCCGAACTGCCGGGCATAGTCGCGAAAGTAGCGGCGCATTTCGCTGTGATGCGGGTAGGAAGCCACTTCGGGGCGCATGGGGAAGTCGCGAAACTCGGTAGTGCCCTTGGAGGAAATCAGGTGCGCCGAGTGGTACATGGTGCTGTGCGGGTTGTCGATGTCCCACAGGCCGCCGACATCGCTGTGCAGTTCGAAGCCGACAAAATCGATGCCGTGCCTCTTCAGTTGCCGGGCCGCGCACAGCCCTGTCGGGCCGGCACCTATGATGGCGTACATGGCGAACCTCGTTATTGTTATGTTGGCCAACGCAAGTGCTGGAATTATTGCGTGACCCGCAGCGCCGCCTTCAATGACAATCGGCGCCTTTGCCCCGTCGCCCATGGTGCGGGATGTCACTGTTGGAGAATGGTCCATGCCCGGATTGCCGCCGAGCGACGAAATGCAGATGCTCGATGAGGTATTGCTGGCCGAAGTGCGCGATGCCTTCGGTGTGATCCGCGTGGTGCAGATCGGCGCCTATCGCTTTCTCGAGTTCGGTGATGCCATCGAGCAGAGCTGCGTGTTCCAGGGCGATCCGAGCTGGCTGGAGTACGACTACACCCGCGCCATGCTGCTCGGTGCGCTGTGCCACGACGCGCCGGAAACGGCGTTGTTTCTCGGCCTGGGCGCCGGCAACCTGACCCAGGCCTGCCTGAAGTTCCTGCCGCTGGAGGACGTCGAGGCCATCGAACTGCGTCCGGACGTGCCGCGCCTGGCCATGGAGTTTCTCGGCCTGGATGACGATCCGCGCCTGACCATCCGCATCGGCGACGCCACCGAACTGCTCGACAGCGCCGAAACCGCGGATCTGATCTTCCTCGATCTGTACACCGATCAAGGCCCCGGCGCCGGCCATCTGGCCTGGCGGTTTCTCGAGCATTGCCGGGAGAAGCTCAATCCCGGTGGCTGGCTGATCATCAACCAATGGGCCGGCAACGACGGCAAGCCGCTCGGCGCGGCGCTGCTGCGCGGCCTGTATCACCGCCATTACTGGGAATGCCCGGTGAAGGAGGGCAACGTGGTATTGCTGATACCCGCCGATCTCGACCAGCCGCTCGATCTTGGCCGCCTGCAGGTGCGAGCCGGCGAGCTGGCACCGCGCCTCGGCTATTCGCTGCAGCCGCTGATCGAGGCGCTACGTCCGGCTACCTGATGCGCATCTGCGAAAGGGGCTGAAAGCGGCTATTGCGGGCGCTGCGCCGGGCAGAGCTCTCGTTGCCAGAGCGGCCTGGCCATAAAAAACAGCACCTGAGCCCGGTTTTCCGGTATAGTGCGCGCCGGCCAATTTTCTGGCCACGTTCAGGTAGTGCAATTCGCCCGGAGCTCGACTTCGGCAGCCGGTCCCGCTGCGGACTATCCTTGACGATTCACTTTCATCACGTTTTCGCAAATCCCCGCCGAACCAGGCTGCCAGGGTGACCCACAAGGTCTTACACGGCATGCGCAGCTTTGGAACATGGGTCTTTGCGGATGCACTTGAGGCAGACCCATGACCCAGGAAATCGGCGGCTTTGCCGCGCTCGGACTTCATCCCAATATTCTCGCCGCTCTGACCGCCGTCGGTTACGAAGAGCCGTCTCCGATCCAGTCGCAGGCCATTCCGGTGATCCTCGCCGGCCACGACATGATCGGCCAGGCGCAGACCGGTACCGGCAAGACCGCCGCCTTCGCCCTGCCGCTGCTGAGCAAGATCGACCCGGCCAAGCGCGAGCCGCAGGTGCTGATCCTCGCCCCGACCCGCGAGCTGGCCCTGCAGGTGGCCACCGCTTTTGAAACCTATTCCAAGCAGATGCCGGGCGTGAACGTCGTCGCCGTCTACGGCGGCGCGCCGATGGGCCCGCAGCTCAAGGCCCTGCGCATGGGCGCACAGATCATCGTGGCCACGCCGGGCCGTCTGGTCGACCACCTGCGTCGTGACGACAAGGTGCTGTCCACCATTCAGCACCTGGTGCTCGACGAAGCCGACGAGATGCTCAAGCTGGGCTTCATGGACGATCTGGAAATCATCTTCGAAGCCATGCCGGAAAGCCGCCAGAGCGTGCTGTTCTCCGCCACGCTGCCGCATTCGATCCGCGCCATCGCCGAGAAGCATCTGCGCGAGCCGCAGCACATCAAGATCGCGGCCAAGACCCAGACCGTCTCGCGCATCGAGCAGGCGCACCTGATGATCCACGCCGACCAGAAGACCAACGCCGTGTTGCGTCTGCTGGAAGTCGAGGATTTCGACGCGCTGATCGCCTTCGTGCGCACCAAGCAGGCCACTCTGGATCTGGCCTCCGCGCTGGAAGCCAAGGGCTTCAAGGCCGCTGCGCTGAACGGCGACATCGCCCAGAACCAGCGCGAGCGCGTGATCGAGTCGCTCAAGGACGGTCGTCTGGACATCGTCGTCGCCACCGACGTCGCCGCCCGTGGTATCGACGTGCCGCGCATCACCCACGTGTTCAACGTCGACATGCCGTACGACCCGGAATCCTACGTACACCGTATCGGCCGTACCGGCCGCGCCGGTCGCGACGGCCGTGCGCTGCTGCTGGTGACCCCGCGCGAGCGCCGCATGCTGCAGGTGATCGAGCGTGTCACCGGGCAGAAGGTGGGCGAGGTCAAGCTGCCGAACGCCCAGCAGGTGCTCGATGCCCGTATCAAGAAGCTGACCAGCAGCCTGGCGCCGCTGGTCGCGGACGCCGAAGCCAGCCATGGCGAACTGCTCGACCGCCTGACCGCCGACATCGGCTGCAGCCCGCGCGCGCTGGCCGCCGCGCTGCTGAAGAAGGCCACCAACGGTCAGGCGCTGGATCTGGCCAGCGTCGAGCGCGAGCAGCCGCTGGTGCCGGGCGTTGGTGGTGCGCCGCGTGAGCGTCGCGAGCGTGATGGTGATCGTGGCGGCGAGCGCGGTGAATACCGCGAGCGCCGTGCGCCGCTGCCGCTGGCCGAGGGTCGTGTACGCTGCCGTACCGCGCTGGGCACTCGCGACGGCATCGCCGCGAAGAACCTGCTCGGCGCCATCCTCAACGAGGGCGGCCTGGCGCGCGAAGCCATCGGTCGCATCCAGATCCGCGAGACCTTCAGTCTGGTCGAGCTGCCGGAAGATGGTCTGGACCGTCTGCTCGGCAAGCTGAAGGACACCCGCGTGGCCGGCAAGGCGCTGAAACTGCGTCGCTACCGCGAGGATTGATCCACCAGGCTCGATGCCTTGCCGCTGGATCAGCAAAACGCCGCGCCCTGCACAGGGCGCGGCGTTTTTGTTTGTGCGCCAGCCTGTCAGCCGGTTTCGCTGAGATTGGCCTTGGGCGCCAGGCGGTCGAACACCTCGGGCGTCAGCGCCGCTTCGCCAGCCTCGTCGAGCACTTCGCGCGGGTGCTCGCTGCCGGGGATGCTGCTGTCGAGCATGCTCAGCAATTGTGCGCCGCGCGCGGTGAGGATGAAGTTCTCGCCGTTGCCGCCTTCTTCCTCCGGGCGCGGCTCGATAAAGCCGTTGTGCAGCAGGCGGGCCTCGTAGCGGGCGGCTTCGGCGCGCAGGTGGTCGAGATTGTCCACGTGCTCACCGGCATTTTCGTGCTCCTCGGCCAGCTCTTCGGCATAACGGCGCGGGGCGAAGGGTTTGCCGGCGGAGTTCTGCGCCTCGTGCAGCAGGCGTTCGATCAGGTCCCAGTCATGTTTCATGGCGGTACTCCCTAAGCGATGGGCTTATAGGGTCCGACTTCACTGACGCGGTACGGTTCGACCCAATTGCCGAGCGGTCCATGCAAAGCAAAACGCCCCGAACCAGTCGGGGCGTTTCGTTCGCTTCTGCCAGCGCTGATCAGGCGCGGCGACGGAACAGCGGTTGCGGCTGATCGGCCGAAGCCTGATAGACCTCGCTGTAGTCCTCGAAGGCCTTCAGCGCATCAAACGGGTCCTTGTCCGCGCGCAGGGCGAAGGCATCGAAGCCGACGCGCTTGAGGGCGAACAGCTGATCGCGCAGCACGTCGCCGATGGCGCGGATTTCGCCCTTGTAGCCGTAGCGGGTGCGCAGCAGGTAGGCGGTGGAGGAGTGACGGCCGTCGGTGAAGGCCGGAAATTCCAGGGCGATAACCTGGAAGTGCGCCAGGTCATCGGCGATTTCCTCGACCTCGTCGCCGGCTTCCAGCCATACGCCGAGGCCGCCGTCGCGGGCTTTCAGCGCATGGGCATGCTCGCGCCACAGGGCCAGCGGGACGATGATGTCGTCGCAGTTGGGAATGACGTCCAGGGTCACGTCCTTGGCCAGCAGGTGCCAGGTTTCGTCGACCACCTGACCGTTCTTAATGATTCGCTGCATAGACGCGCTCCTTGAACGGGTCGATACCGACACGGCGGTAGGTGTCGAGGAAGCTTTCTTCTTCGGTGCGTTGCTCGACGTAGACCTTGATGATCTTGTCGATCACGTCCGGCATGTCGTCCTGAGCGAAGGAGGGGCCGAGGATCTGCGCCAGGCTGGCTTCGCGACCGGCGCTGCCGCCGAGCGATACCTGGTAGAACTCCTGACCTTTCTTGTCCACGCCGAGGATGCCGATATGGCCCACGTGGTGGTGACCGCAGGCGTTCATGCAGCCGGAGATGTTCAGGTCGATATCACCGATGTCGAACAGGTAGTCGAGGTCGTCGAAGCGGCGCTGAATGGCTTCGGCCACCGGAATCGACTTGGCGTTGGCCAGCGAGCAGAAGTCGCCACCCGGGCAGCAGATGATGTCGGTCAGCAGGCCTACGTTCGGCGTAGCGAAGCCTTGTTCGCGCAGCTCGCCCCACAGGGTCAGCAGCTGACGCTGCTCGACGTCGGCGAGGATGATGTTCTGGTTGTGGCTGTTGCGCACTTCACCGAAGGCGTAGCGATCGGCCAGGTCGGCGATGGCGTCGAGCTGCTTGTCGGTGACGTCGCCCGGCGCCACGCCGGTGGGCTTGAGCGACAGGGTCACCGCGACGTAGCCGGGCTTCTTGTGGGCGAAGGTATTGCGCTGGCGCCAGCGGGCGAAGCCCGGGTGTTCGGCGTCCTGCTGGGCGAGCAGGGCGTCTTCGTCCTGCAGGGTCTGGTAGGATGGGTCGACGAAATGCGCGGCGACGCGGGCGACTTCGGCTTCGGTCAGGGTGGTCGGGCCGTCCTTGAGGTGCGCCCACTCGGCATTCACGCGCTCGGCGAACACCTCGGGGGTCAGCGCCTTGACCAGGATCTTGATGCGCGCCTTGTACTTGTTGTCGCGACGGCCATAGCGGTTGTACACACGCAGGATGGCGTCGAGGTAGCTGATCAGGTGCTGCCAGGGCAGGAATTCGTTGATGAAGCTGCCGACGATCGGGGTACGGCCCAGGCCGCCGCCGACGGAAACGCGGAAGCCCAGCTCGCCGGCCTCGTTCCTCACCGCTTCCAGACCGATGTCATGCACTTCGATGGCGGCGCGGTCGCTCACGGCGCCGTTGACGGCGATCTTGAACTTGCGCGGCAGATGGCTGAACTCGGGGTGGAAGGTCGACCACTGGCGGATGATCTCGCACCAGGGGCGCGGATCGACGATCTCGTCCTTGGCCACGCCGGCGAACTGATCGGTGGTGGTGTTGC
This sequence comes from Pseudomonas sp. GD04158, assembly GCF_029834875.1. Classification (NCBI taxonomy): domain Bacteria; kingdom Pseudomonadati; phylum Pseudomonadota; class Gammaproteobacteria; order Pseudomonadales; family Pseudomonadaceae; genus Pseudomonas; species Pseudomonas sp. GD04158. The sequence goes on from NZ_JAODYT010000098.1 coordinate 9,038, forward strand.
GGATGCAGTTGCCGCTGGTCTGGATGGCGTGCATCTGCACGGTGGCCAGCTCGGCAAGGATCTCCGGCACGTCTTCCAGGTCCGGCCAGTTGAACTGCACGTTCTGCCGGGTACTGATGTGCGCGTAACCCTTGTCGTAGTCGCGGGCGATCTTGGCCAGCATGCGCACCTGGGTGGACGACAGCAGGCCATAAGGTACGGCAACGCGCAGCATCGGCGCGAAACGCTGGATATACAGACCGTTCTGCAGGCGCAGCGGACGGAATTCCTCGCCGCTCAGCTCTCCGGCAAGGTAGCGGCGGGTTTGATCGCGGAACTGCTTGACGCGATCCTCGACGATCTGTTGATCGTACTGGTCATAAACGTACATGAAGGGTCCTGTTGTCAGGCTACTTACTGCCAATCAGCGCGCACGGCCGCGCACTCCCGAGGAGCCGGGGCACGATACCAGCTCAGGTTTATGCGTAAAAGTGATGTTTGAATATATAAACCTAGGTTTAGGGAATAAGACTGTCTCAGAGCATAACCATATGGTTTGAGCGTTGGCCAAGCCTGGTCTTAAATGCACAGTGCATTACCCACAAGCACAAGAATAGGGGGAGTCATGAGCGAGCACAGTGAACCGGAGAAATCCGACAGCCTCATCGATGCGTGGGCCATATTGAGCCTGATCCTGATCGCCGTTGCCACGGCGGTGTTCTGGGTCAGCGGCCAGTAGTCTTCGACGCGCTTGCAGAGGCCGACCCGTCTTGGCGGGCGGCCTTTTTGCGTTTATGCCTTTATACTGCGCCCGGTTCTCGGGGAGGGGCGTCGTGATCAGGTGGATGCTGGGGCTGTTGCTCATGGGGTGCTGCTGCCTTGCTGGCGCGCAGCAGCGGCCGGTTTCCATGGTGTTTCTCAACCCGGGATACAGCGACGAGCCGTTCTGGGTCGCCTATTCGCGTTACATGCAGGACGCAGCCGACGATTTGGGCGTCGAGCTGCGCGTTCTCTACGGCCAGCGCGACAATGCCCGTATCCTCGACAATGCCCATCAGGTCCTGGCTGGCAAGCATCCCGATTACCTGATCTTCGTCAATGAGCAGTTCACCGGGCCAGAGATCCTGCGCCTGTTCGAGGACAGCGAGGTGCGTCTGTTCGCCTTGCACAGCACCCTTACCCCTGAGCAGCAGGCGCTGGCCGGCGGCAGCCGGGAGCGCTACCGGCACTGGCTGGGTAGCCTGGTACCCAACGATGAGGAGGCCGGCTACCTGATGGCGCGTGCGCTGATCGCCCTGACAGACGGCAAGCCTGCGGAAATGCTGGCGTTCACCGGCATCAAGCAGACGCCCTCGGCGACCTTGCGCGTCGCAGGGCTGGAGCGAGCCCTGGCCGAGGCTCCGCATGTTCGTCTGCAGCAGATGCTGTATGGCGAGTGGCGTCAGCAACGTGCCTACGAGCAGGCGCAGGCGCTGCTGCCGCGCTATCCGAATCTCAACCTGGTGTGGGCGGCCAACGACGAAATGGCCTTCGGTGTCATGCAGGCGGCCGAGGAGCAGGGCCGCCGCCTGCACTACGCGGCGCTGAACAATTCCCACCGTGTGCTGCAGGCACGTATCGAGAGGCGTATCGAGGTGCTGGCCAGCGGCCATTTCATTCTCGGGGGATGCGCCCTGGTGATGCTCTACGATCATTCCAGGGGGCTCGATTTCGCCGAGCGTGGTGGCAAGGACCAGGTGGCCAGCCTGCTGCGCCTGATCGATGACAAGGATGCCGAGCGCCTGCTCACTCGCCTCGACCAGGACGACATCGGCCTGGATTTCCGTACTTTCAGCGCCACCCAACGACCGCAGATGAGCCGCTACGCCTGTTCCATCGACAGCCTGCTGCGCTGATCAGCCGGTGGCCAGGTGCAGGATCAACTTGACCGCCCCCAGCAGTACCAGCACGAACAACCCGGTGAACATCAGCCCGAGCAGAATGAAGTGACTGGGCTTGCCGCGGCTGAAGTCGCGGCTGCGGTTCTTGCCGCTCTGTACCCCCAGTGCGGCGGCCAGCACGCTCTGCAGCATTTCCCATAGCGTCAGGGGCGGTGGTGGCTGTTGTTTGTCTGGCTCGTTCATAGGTGCTCTCCCGGTCTCCCCTGAGCATAGTCGCTGTCTGGCCGCAGCGGCCGCTGCAGCGCCGCCGGCATAGGCCGAGGAGCGCTTAGCCAACGGGTGGCAAACGGCTATAGTCAAGCACAGGGAGCCACTGCAGGCAGGAGCGTTGCCCGTGATGCCCAGACCGTTACCCCGCGCGCTCGGTGAGGCACTCGGTGCGCTGGTTCGCCAGTATCTGCCTGATGCGCTGCGGCAACTCTGTCTGGCACTGGAGCAGGCGCTGGCAGAGCAGCGCTTGCGCGCCTTTTCCAATGAAGAAGCGCAGGCCTGCGAGCATTTCATGCGCTTTTGCCGCAATCAGCAGGAGCGCGCCATCGCCAGCTGCGTGCAGGGCATCTGCGGGGGGCTGCTGGCTCTTCCGGAGCAGGCCGCCGTGCTCGACAGTCGCAGCGAGTGGAGCCTGGTGGACGATGAGGAAGTCGACGACATGCTGCTCGCGCGGCGCCTGGTGCGCACCTTGCGCGAAAGCCTCGGGGTACGTGAGTGGCGGGTCTGCGGCTGTTTCAACCGTCTGGCCGGCGAGCCTCTGGCCGATGCGGACAACCCCCTATCGTTCGAATTTCTCCTGCGTCAGCTGCAGGCCGAGCTACGCCTGCGCAATCAACCGCTCGGCGTGCGCGCCCTCTACCTGAGCGAAGCCGGACGCCTGCTGCCGGACTTGCTGCAGCCTTACATGCAGGCGCTGGTCGAGCAGTTCGCCGCACAGCGGATCGAGCCGC
>NZ_JAODYT010000099.1:0-11512 GCF_029834875.1 Pseudomonas sp. GD04158
CTGATTGGCGCGGGCCAGCAGGTTGAGCAGCTGCAGCAGGCTCTGCTTGCTGCGCCGCGGTTTGACCTCGTGATGCTCGTTGTCGGCGAACACCAGACCGCCGATACGGTCGTTGTGACCGAGCGCGGCCCAACCGATCAACGCCGCGGCACGCGCGGCCAGCACCGACTTGAAGCACTGGCCGGAGCCGAAGAACAGGCGCTGGCTCTGTTCGGCGATGATGAAGATCGGGCGCTCGCGCTCCTCGTGGAACAGCTTGGTGTGCGGCTCCTGGGTGCGCGCGGTGACGCGCCAGTCGATGGTGCGCACGTCGTCGCCGGGCTGGTAGACGCGCACCTGATCGAAGTCCACGCCACGGCCGCGCAGCTTGGAGTGGTGCAGACCGATCAGCGGGCTGCGCCGCGCCGGCGTGGAGAACAGCGGCACCTCGTGCACGCGGTGGCGCATCTCGATCAGTTCGGCGAGATCGATATGGATGCCGGGGTGGCTGGCCAGGATTTGCATGGGCTTCAGCCCGTAGCCCGGATGCAAGCCGGGGAGGCCGCGCAATCAGTCCCGGATTGCATCCGGGCTACGTGGGGCGAGCGCATGGGGCGCGGCTGCATCAAGCCACCGCCACCACGTCGAGGATGCGCTGGATCACGCGATCCTGGTCGACGCCCGAGGCTTCGGCCTCGAAGGACAGAATGATGCGATGACGCAGCACGTCGAACAGCACCGCCTGGATGTCCTCCGGGCTGACGAAGTCGCGTCCGGCCAGCCAGGCATGCGCGCGGGCGCAACGGTCGAGGGCGATGGAGCCGCGCGGGCTGGCGCCGTAGGCGATCCAGTCGGCCAGCTCGGCGTCGTACTTGGCCGGGGTGCGACTGGCCATCACCAGCTGCACCAGGTATTCCTCCACGGCATCGGCCATGTACAGGCCGAGGATCTCCTTGCGCGCGGCGAACACCGCCTGCTGGCTGACCCGATGCTCGGGCTTGGCCTCGCCGTTGAGCGCATCGCCACGGGCCTGGGCGAGGATCTTGCGCTCCACCGCGGCATCGGGAAAACCGATCTTCACATGCATCAGGAAACGGTCGAGCTGGGCCTCGGGCAGCGGGTAGGTGCCTTCCTGCTCGATGGGGTTCTGCGTGGCCATGACCAGAAACAGCGGCGACAGATCGTAGGTGCTGCGGCCCACCGAGACCTGGCGCTCGGCCATGGCCTCGAGCAGCGCCGACTGCACCTTGGCCGGGGCGCGGTTGATTTCGTCGGCCAGCACCAGGTTGTGGAAGATCGGCCCCTGCTGGAACACGAAGCTGCCGGTCTCCGGGCGATAGATCTCGGTGCCGGTGATGTCGGCCGGGAGCAGGTCGGGGGTGAACTGGATGCGGTGGAACTCGCCTTCGATGCCTTCGGCCAGTTCCTTGATCGCCTTGGTCTTGGCCAGGCCGGGCGCACCTTCGACCAGCAGATGGCCGTCGGCGAGCAGGGCGATCAGCAGGCGTTCGAGGAGTTTTTCCTGGCCGAGGATCTGGGAGGAAAGAAATTGGCGTAACGCGACCAGCGCTTCACGGTGTTCCATCGTCGGGCTCTTCTGGCGGATGAGCGAGGCTGACTGCTGCCTCGCATGCAGACCGCCGACTTTAATGCATTTGCCGCTTCAGCCGCTATGCATGGCGCCCTGCGTTATGCCGGGACGGTCACAGGAATGGCCGATGGCGACAGTTGGCCCGATGCAGAGCGGCGTGCAGGTGGCCTGCGCACCTGCGCAGGCCGTCATCTGCAAGCGATCCGCACTATCTCGGTGCGCCCTTGAAAGAAAATGTCGCAGCGCCGCAAGCGGTTGTCGGCCATCCCTCGTTAAGCTCAGCGGCTATATGTGACCAGTCGGTCGCTTGGCTCGCGCCGGTCCGCATGCGACTCGCAGATGTCATTGTCGCTTCATGGACTAACGTTGAACTAACACCGAGCGGCATCGATCCAGACTTCCTGTCGAACCATCAGCCCAATGGAGCAAAACCATGGCGTTCTTTACGGCGGCCAGCAAAGCCGACTTCCAGCACCAACTGCAAGCGGCCCTGGCGCAGCACGTGAGTGAGCAGGCACTGCCACAAATGGCCCTGTTCGCCGAACAATTCTTCGGCATCATCGCCCTCGAAGAGCTGACCCAGCGGCGCCTGTCCGATCTGGTCGGCTGCACGCTGTCGGCCTGGCGCATGCTGGAGCGCTTCGATCACGGCTCGCCGCAGGTTCGCGCCTTCAACCCCGACTACGAGAAGCACGGCTGGCAGTCCACCCATACGGCGGTGGAAATTCTGCATGGCGATATTCCGTTCCTGGTCGACTCGGTGCGCATGGAGCTCAACCGTCGCGGCTACAGCATTCACACCCTGCAGAACAGCGTGTTCAGCGTGCGTCGTGACGCGAACGGCGAACTGCTGGAAATCCTCCCGCGGGGTACCCAGGGCGAGGGCGTGCTGCAGGAAGCGCTGATGTTCCTGGAGATCGATCGCTGCTCCAGCTCCGCCGAGCTGAAGACCCTGGAAAAAGCCATTCACGAAGTCTTCGGCGATGTGCGCATGAGCGTCGCCGACTTCCAGCCGATGAAGGCCAAGGCGCGCGAGCTGCTGGCCTGGCTGGATCGCGCCAAGCTCAAGGTGGACAAGGCCGAGCTCGAGGAAATCAAGGTCTACCTCAACTGGCTGCTGGACAACCACTTCACTTTCCTCGGTTACGAGGAATTCACCGTCGCGCCCAGCGCCGACGGCGGCACCATGGTCTACGACGAGAAGTCCCTGCTCGGCCTGTCCAAGCGCCTGCGTACCGGCCTGACCGCCGAGGAGCTGCACATCGAGCCGGAGGCCGTGGCCTACCTGCGCGAGCCGCAGCTGCTGTCCTTCGCCAAGGCGGCGGTACCGAGCCGCGTGCACCGTCCGGCCTACCCGGATTTCGTCTCCATCCGCGAACTCGATGCCAAGGGCAACGTGGTCAAGGAATGCCGCTTCATGGGCCTGTACACCTCGGCGGTGTACGCCGAGAGCGTGTGGAACATCCCCTACATTCGCCGCAAGGTGGACGTGATCAAGCAGCGCTCGGGCTTCGATAGCAGCGCCCACCTGGGCAAGGAACTGGCCCAGGTGCTGGAAGTGCTGCCGCGCGATGACCTGTTCCAGACCCCGGTGGACGACCTGTTCAACACCGCGCTGGCCATCGTGCAGATCCAGGAGCGCAACAAGATTCGCGTGTTCCTGCGCCGCGATCCCTACGGCCGCTTCTGCTACTGCCTGGCCTACGTGCCGCGCGACGTCTATTCCACCGAAACCCGCCTGAAGATCCAGCAGGTGCTGATGGATCGTCTGCAGGCCACCGATTGCGAGTTCTGGACCTTCTTCTCCGAGTCGGTACTGGCGCGCGTGCAGTTCATCCTGCGCGTCGACCCGAAGAACAAGACCCAGATCGACCCCGTGCGCCTGGAGAAGGAAGTCATCCAGGCCTGCCGTTCGTGGAAGGACGACTACGCCAGCCTGATGGTGGAGAGCTTCGGCGAGGCCCAGGGCACCAATGTGCTGGCCGAGTTCCCCGGCGGTTTCCCGGCCGGCTACCGCGAGCGTTTCGCCCCGCATTCGGCGGTGGTGGACATGCAGCACCTGCTCAGCCTGAGCAACGACAAACCGCTGGTGATGAGCTTCTACCAGCCGCTGGCGCAGGGCGATCAGCAGCTGCACTGCAAGCTGTACCATGCCGACACGCCGCTGCCGCTGTCCGACGTGCTGCCGATTCTGGAGAACCTCGGCCTGCGTGTGCTCGGCGAGTTCCCCTACAAGCTGCGCCGCAATGACGGCCGCGAATTCTGGATTCACGACTTCGCCTTCACCTACGCCGAAGGCCTGGATGTCGACATTCAGCAGCTCAATGACACGCTGCAGGACGCCTTCATCCATATCGTCGGTGGCGATGCCGAGAACGATGCCTTCAACCGCCTGGTGCTGATCGCCGCCATGCCCTGGCGTGACGTCGCTCTGCTGCGTGCCTATGCGCGTTATCTCAAGCAGATCCGCCTGGGCTTCGACCTCAGCTACATCGCCTCGACCCTGATCAATCACGCCGATATCGCCAAGGAGCTGGTGCGCCTGTTCCGCACCCGTTTCTACCTCGCGCGCAAGCTCACCGCCGAGGATCTGGAAGACAAGCAGCAGAAGCTCGAGCAGGCCATCCTGGCTGCGCTGGACAACGTCGCCGTACTCAACGAAGACCGCATCCTGCGTCGCTACCTGGACCTGATCAAGGCGACCCTGCGTACCAACTTCTTCCAGGCCGATGCCAGCGGCGCGGCCAAGTCCTATTTCAGCTTCAAGCTCAGCCCGCGCCTGATCCCGGAGATTCCGCGGCCGGTGCCGAAGTTCGAGATCTTCGTCTACAGCCCGCGCGTGGAGGGCGTGCACCTGCGCTTCGGCGACGTCGCCCGCGGCGGCCTGCGCTGGTCGGACCGCGAGGAGGATTTCCGTACCGAGGTGCTCGGCCTGGTCAAGGCGCAGCAGGTGAAGAACGCGGTGATCGTGCCGATGGGCGCCAAGGGCGGCTTCGTGCCGCGCAAGATGCCGGTCGGCGGTTCGCGTGACGAGGTGATGGCCGAGGGCATCGCCTGCTACCGCATCTTCATCAGCGGCCTGCTGGATATCACCGACAACCTCAAGGAAGGCGAGGTGGTGCCGCCGGTCAATGTGGTACGCCACGACGCCGACGATCCCTACCTGGTGGTGGCGGCGGACAAGGGCACCGCGACCTTCTCCGACATCGCCAACGGCATCGCTGCCGAATACGGCTTCTGGCTCGGCGACGCGTTCGCCTCCGGCGGTTCGGCCGGTTACGACCACAAGGGCATGGGCATTACCGCCAAGGGCGGCTGGGTCTCGGTGCAGCGCCACTTCCGCGAGCGCGGCATCGACGTGCAGAAGGACAACGTCACCGTGATCGGCATCGGCGACATGGCCGGCGACGTGTTCGGCAACGGCATGCTGCTGTCGGACAAGCTGCAGTTGGTGGCTGCCTTCAACCACATGCACATCTTCATCGATCCGAACCCGGATGCGGCCAAGAGCTTCGCCGAGCGCAAGCGTCTGTTCGACCTGCCGCGTTCGAGCTGGGCCGACTACGACAGCAAGCTGATCTCCGAAGGCGGCGGCATCTTCCTGCGCAGCGCCAAGAGCATCACCATCACCCCGCAGATGAAGGCGCGCTTCGACATCGCCGCCGACAAGCTGGCGCCCACCGAGCTGCTCAACGCGCTGCTCAAGGCGCCGGTCGACCTGCTGTGGAACGGCGGTATCGGCACCTACGTCAAATCCAGCAAGGAAAGCCACGCCGACGTTGGCGACAAGGCCAACGACGCGCTGCGCGTGGACGGTCGTGAACTGCGCGCCAAGGTGGTGGGCGAGGGCGGCAACCTGGGCATGACCCAGCTCGGCCGCGTCGAGTTCGGCCTGCATGGCGGCGCCAGCAACACCGACTTCATCGACAACGCCGGCGGTGTGGACTGCTCCGACCATGAAGTGAACATCAAGATTCTGCTGGGCGAGATCGTCTCGGGCGGCGACATGACCGAGAAGCAGCGCAACAAGCTGCTGGCCGAGATGACCGATGACGTGTCCGAGCTGGTGCTGGGCAACAACTACAAGCAGACCCAGGCGCTGTCGCTGGCCGAACGCCGCGCCCGCGAGCGCGTCGGCGAATACAAGCGCCTGATGAACGCGCTGGAGAGCGCCGGCAAGCTCGACCGCGCCCTGGAGTTCCTGCCCTCGGACGAGGAGCTGAACGAGCGCGCCACCAACGGCCAGGGCCTGACCCGCCCGGAGCTGTCGGTGCTGATCTCCTACAGCAAGATCGACCTCAAGGAATCCTTGCTCAAGTCCCTGGTACCGGACGACGACTACCTGGCACGCGAGATGGAAACCGCCTTCCCGGAAATTCTCACCGAGAAGTTCGGCGACGCCATGCGCCGTCACCGCCTCAAGCGCGAGATCGTCAGCACGCAGATCGCCAACGACCTGGTCAACCACATGGGCATCACCTTCGTGCAGCGCCTGAAGGAGTCCACCGGCATGAGCGCGGCCAACGTCGCCGGCGCCTACGTCATCGTGCGTGACCTGTTCCGCCTGCCGCACTGGTGGGCGCAGATCGAGGCGCTGGACTACAAGGTGCCGGCCGAGCTGCAGCTGCAGCTGATGGACGAGCTGATGCGTCTGGGCCGCCGTGCCACCCGCTGGTTCCTGCGCAGCCGCCGCAACGAGCTGGACGCCGCCCGCGACGTGGCGCACTTCGCGCCGCGCATCGAGGCGCTGGTTGGTCGTCTGGACGAGCTGCTCGAAGGCCCGGCCCGCGAACAGTGGCTGGCGCGTTACCAGAGCTTCGTCGAAGCCGGCACGCCGGAAGAGCTGGCGCGTGTGGTGGCCGGTACCAGCCACCTGTACACCCTGCTGCCGATCATCGAAGCGGCGGATGTCACCGGCAAGGACGCCAGCGAGGTGGCCACCGCCTACTTCGCCGTCGGCGGTGCGCTGGAGCTGTCTTGGTACCTGCAGCAGATCACCAACCTGCCGGTGGAGACCAACTGGCAGGCGCTGGCCCGCGAAGCCTTCCGTGATGATCTGGACTGGCAGCAGCGTGCGATCACCGTCTCGGTATTGCAGATGGCCGAGGGGCCGCAGGAGATTGAGGCACGCGTGGCGCTGTGGCTGGAGCAGCACCACCGCCTGGTGGAGCGCTGGAAGGCGATGCTGACCGAGCTGCGCTCGGCCACCGGCACCGACTACGCCATGTACGCCGTGGCCAACCGCGAGCTGATGGATCTGGCGCAGAGCGCCTGATACCCAGCCTGAAACGCAACAGGCCCCGCATCTGCGGGGCCTGTTGCGTTTCAGGGGTTAGCAAAAGCGGCGTCAGCTTGCCGGCTTACAGTCCCGGCCGGGTGCGTGCGCCGCGATCACTCGCGCAGATCAACCGCCGGTGCGCCCTGGCCATCGAACAGCTGCGCCGGCTGGCTGGGCAGGATGCTCGGGCGGCCGTTGCTGCCATCGCCGAGAATGCGGATGTCGCTGTACTTCTTGCCCGACAGCGCCGCCAGACCGGCACCGTCGCGGACCACCGTGGGCCGCAGGAAGACCATCAGGTTGCGCTTGACGTGGGAGTCGCGGGTAGAGCGGAACAGCCCGCCGATCAGGGGAATGTCGCCCAGCAGCGGCACCTTGGAGATGGATTGGGTGACGTCGTCCTGAATCAGCCCACCGAGCACGATCACCTGGCCGTCGTCGGCGAGGATGGTGCTCTTGATCGAGCGCTTGTTGGTCACCAGGTCCACCGCCTGGGCGTTGAGCCCGGTGCTGGGAGCGATGGAGGAGATTTCCTGCTCGATCTCCAGGCGCAGGGTGGCGCCTTCGTTGATGCTTGGGGTGACCTTGAGGGTCACGCCGATGTCCTTGCGCTCGATGGTGGTGAAGGGGTTGCCGGCGCCCGAGGCATCGGTGGTGTAGGAGCCGGTCTGAAAGGGCACGTTCTGCCCCACGAGGATTTCCGCCTTCTGGTTGTCCAGGGTGAGCAGGCTGGGCGTGGACAGCAGGTTGCTCTTGCTGTTGGCCGACAGGGCGGTGATCAGCGCGCCGAAGCGGTCGCTGCCGATGCCGATGATGGCGCCGTCGGGCAGGGTGGTGTTCTCGGGGATCTCGCCGCTCTGCAGGATCTGCAGCACGGTGCCGACCGACAGGCCGGTGCCGCCGAAGTTGACCCCGCCCAGACCGCCCGTACTGCCGCGGGCGTCCACCGCCCACTGCACGCCGACGGCGTCGGTGATGTCGCCGGAGACCTCGACGATGGCCGCCTCGACCATCACCTGCGCGCGCGGCACGTCGAGCTGGCGCACGATGTCTTCGAGGGTGGCCACCAGATCCGGCTCGGCCAGCAGCACCAGGGCGTTCAGGCTCTCGTCGGCGCGGATGAGGATGTTGGACTGGCGACCGGTGGTTTCGCTGCCCTCCTTGTTCTTCAGGCCTTCGGAGATATCGCCGAGGGTTTCGGCCAGCGACTTGGCGTCGTTGTGGCGCAGGCGGATCACCCGGGTGTTGGCCGAGCGGCTGGAGGGGCTGTCCAGCGAGCGGGCGAGGTCGGCCAGTTTGGCGCGTGCCTCCGGCGGGCCGAGGAGGATCAGGCGATTGGTGCGAGCGTCGGCCACCACCTGGGTGGCGCTGGTGCCCTTGGCCTGGCCGCGGGCGATGGAGGTGTTGAGCACCTCGGCGGCGTCCATCACCCAGGCGTGTTGCAGGGTGACCACGCTGAAGTCCTGGGCGCCGCTCTGGTCGAGCTGGCGCATCAGGTCCTGGATGCGCGCGATGTTGGCGCTGCGGTCGCTGATGATCAGTGCGTTGGACGAGGTCACGGCGGCCAGATGGCCGTATTGCGGCACCAGCGGGCGGATCAGCGGAATCAGTTCCGCCACCGGCGCGTGCTGCACCTGGATCAGGCGGGTTTCCAGGCGGTCCGGGGCGGGGCGGCCTTCGCCGGCTTCGGCCTTGGCCTCGGCATTGGGCACGATGCGCGCCTGGTCGCCCTGGGTCAGTACGCTGAAGCCGTGGGTGGCCATGACCGAAAGGAACAGCTGGTAGACCTCGGACAAGCCCAGCGGCGTGTTGGACACCACGTTGACCTGGCCCTTCACGCGCGGGTCGACGACGAAGGTCTGCCCGGTGATGGCGGCGATCTGGTCGACGAATTCGCGGATGTCCGCGCCCTTGAGGTTGATGGTCCAGCTTTCTTCCTGCTGGCTGGCGCTGCTGGGCACCTGTTCGATCTGTGCGAGTAGTGGCACAGGCGCGGTGGCCAGGCTGGCGGCGAATAGGGCGGGGGTCAGTCGGCTACGGAGGGCGTGCATCGGTTCAGTCGCTTTCCATGGGCTGATCGGAGGGGGTGTCTTCGGACAGGGTGCCGGAGGCTTCCATTTGTTCGCGCAGCGCCTGCATGCGCTGACGCAGTTGCTCGAGATTGTCCTGGTCGAGTTGGTCGAGCTGTTCGACGGGGTCTTCGCTGACCTCGTCCGGGGGGGTATACAGACTGTACTGGCCGCTCTGCTGGCGAGGGAAGGCCAGGCTTTCACGACGGCCGTTGCGCAGCAGCTCGACGCGGTCGGCGTATACCGCATCGAGGCGCACGCCACTGTCGACTTCCCCGCCGACGGCATAGCGCTGGGCCGTGCCGCCCTGGCGCTGGATCACCGCACTGGAGCGTTGCGGGTCGCTGTGCACGAAGCTGCCGAGCAGCGTCAGCTGCAGGTTGGTGGCGGGAGGAGGGCCGCTATCGGCCTGGCGCGGGGTACCGAACAGCTGGGCGATGGGCGCCTGCTCGCGTTGCTGCTCGGTGCTGGCAGTGCGTTCCGCGCTTTGCTGCAACGGGCTGCGTACCAGGCGCAGGAGCTCGGCGCTCTGCCAGGCCAGACTCACGCTCAGGGCAGTCAGCGCCAGCATGCCGATCAGGATCGGGGCATTGTCCTTGAGGCGCTGAGGGAGGGCCGGGATGGGCAAGTGTGTCACTCCGAAAACGACGTTTCAGTCTCTGTAGGCAAGTGTCTGCGCTGTGCCGCCGCGGGTCCGCAAATCGTTTCGCTCAGCCTCGGGCTGTGCATACGCGGGTTATCCACTTCGCTTGGGCGTCGCTGACGACTTGTCTCACAGACCCTGGTTGTTTTTATGTGCTGTGCGTCGCGGGCCGATCATAACAGCCTACGCTGCGTTGGCATCCCCCTTCTGGGGTGGATGTGCTGCATTGGGCAATGTGTTAAAGGTAATCCAATAAGCATTACAGAAAAGAACCCTGCGCGAGGCAAACAGTCAGATTGGGCTGTAATACTCGCGATAAGGTTCCGTTTAAGGCTCACTTTATGAACGCTTCGCTGCTCGAAACTCCCCTGCGCCGCCTGCCCTTCAGCTTTGCCAAGCGTCACGGCGTGGTGTTCATGCTCCACGAGGGGCAGGCCTGCCTGGGCCATCGGGCCGATTGCGACCCCGTGGCGCTGGCCGAGGCGCAGCGCTTTGCCGGACGTGCACTGCCGCTGCAGCTGTTGGCTCCCAGCGAGTTCGCCCAGGTGCTGGGCACGGCCTATCAGCACGATTCGGCGTCCATGCTGCTGGCCGAGGACATCGGCGGCAGCTTCGATCTGGCCTCGCTGGCCGACCAGGTGCCGGAAACCGAAGACCTGCTGGAGCAGGAGGACGACGCGCCGATCATCCGTCTGATCAACGCCATCCTCGGCGAAGCGATCAAGGAGAACGCCTCCGACATCCACCTGGAGACCTTCGAGAAACGCCTGGTGGTACGTTTTCGCGTCGACGGCATTCTCCGCGAGGTGCTCGAGCCCAAGCGCGAGCTGGCGGCGCTGCTGGTCTCGCGGGTCAAGGTGATGGCTCGGCTGGACATCGCCGAGAAGCGCGTGCCGCAGGACGGACGCATCTCGCTCAAGGTGGGCGGGCGCGAGGTGGACATCCGCGTCTCCACGCTGCCTTCGGCCAACGGCGAGCGGGTGGTGCTGCGTCTGCTCGACAAGCAGGCCGGGCGCCTGTCGCTGCAGCACCTGGGCATGCGCGCCGAGGACCGCGCGCTGATGGAGGAGACGGTGCGCAAGCCGCACGGCATCCTGCTGGTCACCGGCCCCACCGGCTCGGGCAAGACCACCACCCTCTACGCCAGTCTGGTCAGCCTCAACGACCACACGCGCAACATCCTCACGGTCGAGGATCCCATCGAATATCACCTCGAAGGCATCGGCCAGACCCAGGTCAACGCCAAGGTGGACATGACCTTCGCCCGTGGCCTGCGCGCCATCCTGCGTCAGGACCCGGACGTGGTGATGGTCGGCGAGATCCGCGACAAGGAAACTGCCGAGATCGCCGTGCAGGCCTCGCTCACCGGTCACCTGGTGCTTTCGACCTTGCACACCAACAGCGCCATCGGCGCCATTACCCGTCTGGTGGACATGGGCGTGGAGCCCTTCCTGCTGTCCTCGTCGCTGCTCGGTGTGCTGGCCCAGCGCCTGGTACGGGTACTGTGCCCGGCGTGCAAGGAACCATATCCGGCCGATGCGGCCGAATGTACGCTGCTGGGCGTGCCGGCCAGCCCGCCGCCGACGCTCTACCATGCGCGCGGCTGTGCCCAGTGCCACCAGCAGGGCTATCGCGGGCGTACCGGCATCTACGAGCTGGTGGTGTTCGACGAGACCATGCGCACCCTGGTGCACAGCCGCGCCTCGGAGCAGGACATGACCCGCCACGCGCGCACGCTCGGCCCGAGCATTCGCGACGATGGCCGGCGCAAGGTGCTCGAAGGGGTGACCACGGTGGAAGAAGTGCTGCGGGTGACGCGCGAGGAATGATGAACGGATATCAGAGCTAGCCATGGCTGCCTTCGAATACATCGCCCTGGATGGGCGCGGTCGCCAGCAGAAGGGCGTGCTGGAGGCCGACAGCGCGCGCCAGGTGCGCCAGTTGTTGCGCGA